>CAYRFY010000300.1:1028-6332 GCA_964423635.1 uncultured Armatimonadia bacterium
TGCTTACAACGAGCTGGTGGGCGACATCGACGGGAGCCTGGGGTCGGGAACCAGCGGATGGGTGGTCATCGATTCGGGCGATCCAGGGCAGCAGGGGTTCAAGAGCTACGACTGGTGGGGGCCGATCCGGGCTACCTCACAGGGCTGGTCACCGGAACACACCGACGAGACGTTCTCCGCCATCTGCTGGGACCGCTGGCGCCTGGCCAATCTGTACGTTACCGGTGGCGATGGCGGCATCTTCTTCGACCTCACCGATCAGGTCAAGCCGTTCAGTGTGATCGTCGACAACTGCGTGAGCATCGGCCGGGCCTTCGGTGGTGGCGTGGCCAGTTGTCTGTCCCGGCCCGACGAACCCATCACCTACCGGAACTGCTATCTGTGGGCTCTGGACTGGTGGGGCGACACGGCCGGCGCCTATGTGCGCGTGGAGAACGAGGCCATGCCGCAGCAGCCGGACGCGGTGTTCGAGGACTGCCTGCTGGTCAGCCCCCAGTGTGCCCTGAAGGCCAGCAACTTCGGTTTCCACACCTTCACCCGAGTGAAGCTCAGCCGCTGCAGGCTGGTGACACTCAACTTCTCCCAGCCCCAGGGCACCCCCACCGACGGTATCATCCAGAGCGTGCAGGAGGGCAAGCTGCTGCACGTTGACTTCGAGGACACCACGGTGATGGGGTACAAGGTCTTCGGGGTGATCGTGGAAAAGGGCACCGCCGGTGACATCGGTTACACCACGAAGGGCGACGTGAGGGCGTACGTTCAGTTCCAGCAGGAGGTGCCGGCCGGCTTCCACCGCATGGCCCACTGGCCGGTGGACGTATTCCAGTCGCTGACGCCCCCCTCGCCGCAGCGCAAGTCCGTCTTCTCAGACAAGGAACTGCTCCTGCGTGACATCTGTGAGGTCTCGCCCTTCGTCTGGGAGGGGCGGCTGTGCCACATGGAGTGCGTTCGGCCCGGCAGCGGCGGGACCCAGCAGGACTACTACCTGCTCCTGCGTGATGCCGAGACGGGTCGGGAGATGGCCCGGTTCGCCGAGGGCCACTCACTGGCCTCGATCCTGGTGCACGAGGGAACCGTCTACGTCTTCGCCTCCCGCTGGGAGCAGGGCAACTGGTGCGATGTGACGGTGTTTTGGTCCTCCGACCTGAAATCCTGGCAGTCCCAGGTGGCGGTGCGCGGAGAGAACGAGGGCCTGTTCAACAGCTCTGTGTGCCGGGGACCCGCCGGGTTCGTCATGGCCTACGAGTCCAATGAGGCCAAGTACCCGGCCTTCACCACCAAGTTCGCCCAGTCCTCGGACCTGCTGACATGGACCAAGCTTCCCGAGGCCACGTTCGGGACCAATCGCTACACCGCCTGCCCGTGCATTCGCTATGCCGACGGCCATTACTACGTCCTGTACCTGGAGCGCCGCTCTCCGCGGCACTTCTTCGAGACCTACATCACGCGGTCGCCAGACCTACGCACCTGGGAGCTGAGTGCCGCCAATCCCGTGCTCTCACCCGAGGGTCTCGATGAGGGGATCAACGCCTCGGACCCGGAACTGGTGGAGTGGGACGGCAAGACCCTCATCTACTTCGCGGTCGGAGACCAACTGAAGTGGATGAACGTCAAGCGCGCCGCCTATCCGGGGTCTCAGGCGGAGTTTTTGGCCTCATGGTTCGCGGCGGCGGGGATCCCGGACAAGGGCACGGCGTCCGCCGCAGCGCCGGTGGATGGGGGTTAGCGAAGCTCCGCCCCGGAGCGACGAGGACGTCAGGGGGGTCCGGCTCGGGCCGGTGCCACGGCCAGGCCGCGATGTCGCCTTGTGGGGCCCGTTCCCGCCATGGCGGCAGGCCGGTGAACGGCCCTAAAACCGCGCCTCCAGACCGGAGTCGAACCCGGGCGTGTCCCCCGAAGCCGCAAGGTTGTATGTCCCCGGCCGTAGCGTCTTCCCCCCGTCCTCGGAGCTACCGCACTCCGAGGGCGGCCTGCGCACAACACCGACCCAACCGGCCCCGAGCCGCCCCGCGCCGCAATCCCCCGGCGTGCCAAGGGTCGCCGACAGTTGAGGCCCCGCGTGCCGACCCACTTGTCACTCTTTTGTTACTCAACCACGAAGGAATCCCCCGAACACAAAGCCAATCAATAGTGTCAGAATTGAGAGTGCAGAGTCTTCGAGTTGAGACTACTCGTGATGCATTGATGCTTTGGCCTTTTCAGCGCACGTGCGGAGACTTCGCCGGCGCTGCGTTGCTGTAACGTGATTCCAGCTCGCCCGGGGTGGGGAAGCTTTGGGGCTCACGAAGGACTCAACAGACTCATGATGGACGCAGCCCAAGTTTCCCTATCGGTACGGCCGGCAGGCCCGGCGGTGGCACGGGCACAGGGCGTAGCGCGGACAGGCGGCGGGTTCCACCGTCGGGTACATGGGGCGAGGTTGCCAGTAGAGGTGAGGTAGTGTGACTGTGCTGTTGCTTCGACTCGCCGGCCCAATGCAATCGTGGAACACGGCTCCGCGAAGAGGCATCCAGATCAACCGGGAGCCGTCCAAGTGCGGCGTGGCGGCTCTGCTGTGCGCGGCGATGGGGACCGACCTCACGGTGCCCGGCCTTGTGGAGCCCCTGGCGCGGCTCCGGATGGGTGTGAGAGTGGATCGGGAGGGAGTGCTGGCCCGGGACTTCCTGGCCGAGAGCACCTTCGATCTGCTGGGGGCGGACAGCGACGGGAACGACGATTGCGACAGCTTCGCGGGCGACCAGAGCCATTCGCGCTGTCTGGCGGACGCCGGGTTCCTGGTCGCGCTGGAGGGCGAGCGGGACCTGCTGACCAAGTGCGACCGCAGCCTGCGCAGTCCGCGGTCGCCCCTGTATCTCGGGCGTGTGGGCTACCTGCCCGCCGAGTCCGTTCATCTCCCGGACGGTCTGCGCAAGGGGTGCCTTGAGGAGGCCCTGGAGCAGTACCAGTGGCGCCCCCGACCTCGGGAGTCGCTGCCGCCATGGGGTCTGCGGTTCGTGATCGAGACCGCCGAGGACTCAGGGGAAGTGCGTCTGGACCAGCCGCTTTGTCTGGCGCCGGGGCGGGTCCGCCTGGGCAAGCGACACGTCGTCACCTCGTGGGGCATGCCTCGCTGCGTGTCCTCGCCCGAGGGTGCCGAAGGTGTCTGGTCCGTGCCGACCCGGGGGCTTTCCGCGCCTCTTGACGACCCGGCGGCGCGCCCCGGCCCTCGGTGATACCCGCCGAGCTCCGCAACGGCCGCCCTTGCCAATTGGCTGCCGGTGTGGTAGAAATGTGCTGTGACAACCGAACACCGACCGCGGTCCGGGTAGCACGGCGCCGAGCCCCCCAGTGGCGCCTTCCGGAAGACGGTGAGAGACCGTCGCTGCCCCGCAACTGTGACCAGTGACGAAACCCGCTATCAGCCACTGTCCCTCGGGACGGGAAGGCGCGGGGAGTAGGATGATCTGGGAGCCAGGAGACGGCCCCGACCGCACCGCCGCCCGTTGGGCGGCACCCGAAGCGCTCCTTCGCGGGTAAGGAGGGCGGTGTGGCTTACCTCGTCTTGCGGTGTGCCTCTCCCCCTTCCCCTATCCTGTGGACACACTCGACGCGGACGCCCGGCGTCCGAGCGTATTGATCTTCGTGGAGCTGAACGTCTCTTGGCCGACACAAGACAGCCGCCTCCCGGCACTCCGGGCACGCTCGCCGCTCCGTCCGTCGCCTCCGCGGGGCAAGATGAGAGCCGGCTGCGGAAGGGGCACCGCGACGCGTTGGGCGTCGGGGTGTTCGTGCTGCTCCTGGGCCTGTTCTGTGTCCACTTGGCCGTGGGTTCCGTGTATATCCCTTTGTGTGACGTGGTGCGGGTACTCACCGGTCAGGACGCGGACAAGGAGACCTGGGAGACGATCATCCTGATGTTCCGTCTCCCGCGGGCACTCACCGCCGTCCTGGCCGGAGCGGCTCTGGCCGTGAGCGGCCTGCAGATGCAGACGCTGTTCCGTAATCCCCTCGCCGACCCGTACGTGCTGGGCATCAACGCGGGGGCCAGCCTGGGCGTGGCACTGGTAGTGCTGGCCTCGGGAGTCCTGGGACAGGTAGTATCGCTGGCCAACCTGGGCACGACCGGCGACCTGTCCATCGCCGTCGGCGCCAGCCTCGGGGCGGCGGCGGTGTTTTTCGTTGTCGTCGCGGTATCGCGCAAGGTCAGAGGCAACATGACCCTGCTCATCCTCGGTCTGATGTTCGGCTATGTGACGAGCTCGGCGGTCACAATCCTGCTGCACTTCGCGGTCCGCGAGCATATCCAGGCCTTCGTCGTGTGGACTTTCGGTAGCTTCTCGGGCGTCACCTGGGGACAGCTCCGCGTGCTGGCTCCGGTGGTCCTGGCCGGGCTGGCCCTGTGCTTTTCCTACGTCAAGCCGCTGAACGCCCTGCTTCTGGGCGAGGCCTATGCGCGCAGTATGGGTCTCAACGTGCGACGCACCCGACTGGGGCTGATCGGCAGCACCTCACTTCTGGCCGGGGTGGTAACGGCCTTCTGCGGCCCCATCGGGTTCCTGGGTATCGCGGTCCCGCACCTGTGTCGGAGCCTGTTTTGCACTTCGGACCACCGCGCTTTGGTGCCGGCGGTCACGATGATGGGCGCTTCGCTGGCGCTGGTGGCCGACCTGGTGGCCCAGTTGCCGGGCAGCGACGCCATCCTGCCGCTGAACGCCGTCACCTCCCTGCTCGGCGCCCCCGTGGTGATCTGGATCGTCCTGCGACAGCGCGGCTCGGGGGTGTCTGCATGACAGGAGGCGACCACGCCCGTGAGACGACTCTGCCCTCCCCGGGCGGCGGAAGTCGAGCCGCCGCGCCGATCCTTCGTGCCGAAGGGCTCAGCATTGGGTACCGTCCCTCGCGACGCCCGGCCAAGGTCGTGGCAGAGGACCTCAATGTCGGCGTGGCACCCGCGCAGTTCGTCTGTCTCGTGGGTCCCAACGGAGCCGGCAAATCCACGCTGATCCGAACTCTCACCGGCGTGCAGCCCCCGCTGGCCGGGAAAGTGTTCCTCAACGGCCGGGATGTGCACAAGACGCCCTCACGGGAACTGGCGCAGCAGGTCAGCGTCGTGCTCACGGAGCGAATGGCGGCCGCGGCCCTGTCGGTCCACTCCCTGGTGGCTCTGGGGAGGTTCCCCTACACAGGATGGTCGGGGAAGCTCAGGCCGGAGGACGAGGCCGTGGTGCGCTGGGCGCTGGGGGCGGTGGGCGCCCTGGACCTTGCCGGACGCGATGTGAGCGAGCTCAGCGACGGAGAGCAGCAGAAGGTGATGATCGCCCGGGC
>CAYRFY010000300.1:6344-9334 GCA_964423635.1 uncultured Armatimonadia bacterium
TCTGATGGTCCTGGACGAGCCCACGGCATTCCTGGACCTGCCCCGGCGCGTGGAGCTGATGCACCTGCTGCGCCGCCTGGCCCGGGACACCGGCGCCAGCTTCTTGCTCTCCACCCACGACCTCGACCTGGCTCTGCGCACCGCAGACCGCATCTGGCTGCTCCCCGCCGGGGGGCCGCTCCAGGACGGGGTGCCGGAAGACCTGGTCCTGAGTGACGCCTTCGAGCGGACTTTTGCCAATGAAGGCGTGTCCTTCGACAAGACCAGTGGAGCGTTCCGGGTGCACGGAGCCGCCGGCGGGCCGATCGGCCTGATCGGCGACGGGGTCCACGCCTTTTGGGCCCAGAGGGCTTTGGAGCGCGAAGGCTACCGCGTCTTGGTCGGTGCCGATGATTCGGCCGTGTCCGTTACCGTTACCGCGGATGGCGCCCCCTTCGGCTGGCGGCTGATGGTAGGCGACGGCGTGAGCCAGGTCTACGACGGGTCGACCCTGGAGGGCCTTGTGGCCTGCCTGGCGGCACTCGAGCGAGAGACGAAGACTCCTGCAGACAGGTGACCGACAGATGAGAGAGTCCAGAGGCCTGCTGCTGGTGAACACAGGCGACGGCAAGGGCAAGACCACCGCCGCCTTCGGTCTTGCCATGCGTGCCGTGGGTCACGGGATGCGGGTATGTATCATCCAGTTCATCAAAGGCCGGTGGCACAGCGGGGAGATCCAGGCCGCCCGGCACTTCGGCGACCGGATGCAGGTGCACGTCAGAGGCGCGGGTTTCACCTGGCAGTCCGAGAATCTGGATCGGGACATCGCCATCGCTCGCGAAGCCTGGAGCTTCGCGGCCCACACGATCGCCGCCGATGCTCACGAGATGATCGTCCTGGACGAGTTGACCTACCTGATCAAGTACGGCATGGTGCCCGAGGAGGAGGTGCTCGGTGTCCTGAGGTCGCGCCCGGCGCAGATGCACGTGGTGGTCACCGGAAGGGACGCTTCGGAGGGTCTCATCGCACTGGCCGACACCGTCACCCGAATGGAGGCCGTCAAGCACCCGTATGATGAGGGAGTGAAGGCGCAGCCCGGTGTGGAATTCTGAGGACGGCGGGGAGCGGGAGGACGGCGCAGCGGCGAACCGGGGCGTGTCATTCGGCACCGGCAGTGCGGTGCTTCATCGGGCTTGGAGCCGGGTAGCCCTGATCTGCGCAGCGCAGCGACAGGCGGGACCTGACGTTACGGCTCCCGACACCTCTGGAGGTCATCGCGAACAGAGGGCGAACAGCCTACATGTGAGAGACTACTGTCGTCCCATCCACATGTGCCCCCTGTTTCGCAGTTTACGAAGCGGTCAGGAGGCCGGTAAGGAGGGCGGTCACGTTGATGACGCCGAGGACGGTTGTGGGCCTGCTTGCTGTGCTGCTCGCCATTTCGGGGGCCGGCGGTCCTGCGCGGGCTCAAGAGCCGCAGGGGCTGCAGGTGCGGGGCGCCGTGATCGACGGGGCCCTGATGGTGGCTCTGCGGGACGTGTTCCCCTATTTGGGCTTCACCGGCGAATGGGACGCCACGTCCCAGAGCACCCTGCTGCGCTCGCCCCGTGGCAGCCTGCGGGTGACCGTGGACTCGACCACCGCGACATGGTATCCCGCGGCCACGGGCGTGGCGGTGAAGGCCTCCATCGCCCAGGCGCCGGAAATGGTGAGCGGCACCGTCGTGGGGCCCTTGACATCGCTGCTGCGCGCGGCCGGGATCGCCTACACCGTCCTCGAGCACACCGAGGGACTGACGCGATTCGTCGTGCAGGGCAAAAACCTCACGGTGCTCCACGGGGCCCAGTCCGGGCCACCGCCTCAGCCCGGGCCCCGGCCGCAACCGAACCTCCCGGCCCCCTCCCGGCCACCGGCCCCGCAGCCGACAGACCCCGACCTCACCTCGCGCGCCATCGATGGGGAGACGCCCCAGCTCATCATGCGCAACGATTCCAGTCGTGTGGTGACCATCCGTCTGGCCAAGGACGGCCTTCAGTTGCTGTGGCAGGTGCCGCCTGACAAGACGGTGGCGGCCCGTCCCATAGACCCGGGCACCTGGAAGTACGAGGCCTCGGCCCCCGGAGTGCGCGGCAGCTCCGGAGAGCGAACCTTCGAACCGTACACCGAGTACACCTGGAAGTGGTGGGTTCAGTAGCTTACCGGCCCAAAGGAACAGGGCGCCGGCCGTTGGGGACGCATGGCCGGCGCCCGAGTTCGACTTCGTCCGGCGGCCGGGCTCCTGGTGAATGCCGGGCCTATCTGCCCACCTCCGTCAGCTTCCCCCCCACCTGCAGGGCCACATAGGACTGCCCCTGGGAGTGTGGGCGCTGGCCCGGGGGCATGTCGGGACGGCAACAGCTCACAATCGTGGTTGTATTACCCGTCGCGCCGGGCTCGTAGCTATAGTGCGCGCCGGTCTTGGTGCACACGAGCAGGCCGTCATCGGTGATGTAGCCCTGGTCGTAGAGGGCCTGCAGCGTCGGCGGGTTGGAGCCGCGGTCGCGACGGTACTGCTCCAGGGCGATGCCGATGGCCGTCATGTGGGCGCGGCACTCAGCCACCCGGGAGCGATCGGTGGCGGTGGTGGAGGCCGGCATGGCGGCCGCCATCAGGATCGCCATGATGGCGATCACCACCAGCAGCTCAATAAGCGTGAAGCCCCTCTTCATGGGCGTCTTCCTCCTCCTGCTCCGGCTACATCCGTCTCACTGCAGCAGATACCACCGGCTCGCGGGCACGCGTCTCACCGCGCCATCGAGTCTGCCCAACTGGAATGTATCGTTCAGGTGGGCGGTGGGCGAGGTGTCCTGCACGATGGGTTGCTGCGAGAAGCCGTCATCCCACACTCCCGTTGCGAAGGCGTATGAGGTACGGAACCCCGGAGACAGTCCGGGCCGCTGTGCCCCACCGCCGGGGGGCGGGGGTGCGCCGACCGGCGTCCGCGACTTCTCCGACGGGCAGACGAAGATCTG
>CAYRFY010000301.1:0-3858 GCA_964423635.1 uncultured Armatimonadia bacterium
CGGGAACAGGGGAACAAGGTAGCGGAGGATGACGGTAACGGCGGGGTAACGGCGGGGTAACGGCGGGATGACGGCGGGATGACGGCGGGATGACGGCGGGGTAACGGCGGACAACGGCGGATAACGGCGGGATAACGGCGGATAGAGGCGGGCAAGGGCGCACGGCACGGGGTGGGATCGCGAAGGCAATGGCGCATCACAACGGATGGAGTGAGGCCGACGGCCTGCAGGACGGTCATCCTGCCCGGCCTCTTCCGTCGTCGTTACCCGCCGTTGTCCCGTCCTCCCGGTCGTCATCGTTGTCGCGCCGTTTTCCAGCCGTCATCCGCCGTCATCGTGCCCATCCTGTTCCCTCGTCGTTGCCGTCGCCGTTCGCCGTTATCCTGTCTATCCTGTCCTCCCAGTCGTTGTCGGGCCGTTTTCCAGCCGTCGTCCGCCGTCATCCCGCCGTCATCCCGCCGTCATCCCGTTCCCCAGTCCCCAGGGCTGCGGCCACTACCCCGGCGCCCTCCTGCGCCCACTTCTCACCCGCCCCCGGAGCGGGCAGCGGCATGCCGTAGATCTTCGCCGCCGACGCTGAGGCGTAGCCGCCGCCCTCCACGTCCTCCCTCGTGGCGATGTAGCCGCGGACGCCATTGCAGGTGGCGGCGATGAGGCCCAGGTGGCTCGGGGCGCTGTCGCGGATGATCTGGCCCAGACGGGTGAAAGCCTCCGCAGACAGCCCGGCGAAGTACACGTCTCCGCAGGCGATGGCCTGGATCTCGGCGCTCATCTCCCGGGCCAGGGCGCCTGTGGTCTGGTAGGAGATCTGTAGCTCGTGCCAGCGTTCATCCACCCGGGAAGGGCCGTCCTCCGGGCTTTCGGCCAGGCGCTTGCGGACCTGCTCCAGGCCGGTCTGCAACTGCTCGAGGCTCGCGGGGGCCGCCTCGAGGGGGATCAGGCTAGAGGCGCAGTGGATAGGCCCGGTCATCCAGGGGACGGAGGCGGAAAGGCCCCGGCGCGCGGCGGCCGCAAGGTCGCGGCCGTAGATCTGCAGCGTCTCCCGCGTGCCTGAGCCCCAGTTCACTGTGTTCGACAGCGGGTTGATGTCGCCGCTGCAACCGTTGAGGTACAAGGCCCGTATGCCGTAGGCGTTGAACTCGCGGATCAAGGCGCCGCAGTAGTCGGCGGAGTACTGGTCCAGGCGGCCGAGGGTCACCGGGTGGCAGGCATAGGAGAGCACCAGGATCGGTCGCCCACCCTCGACATCCACGGCCACTCCGCGCACGTGTGTATCTAGATCGGTGCCCCCCACGCGGTTGTGAGCGAACCCCTCGGGGAAGTCGGTCTGGAACTTGCGCGCCGCGGCCACGGGACGCAGGTCGTCCAGGGCGGCCCGGGCCAGCCGGACGAGCTTATGCTCCAGCTCGAAGACGAAGTCCTCGGAGGGCATGCCGCAGCCGTACAGGGGCATGGTCGCCGGGCCGGTGTGCGTATGGGTGCAGTGGAGCATGAGCGCCTCCGGGGGCAGCCCGAACAGGTCGGCGGCGCGGCCGCGCACCCGGGCGACGAATGCGGCGGAGAGGGCGAGCAAGTCCAGTTGCACCACGACGGCACAAGAGCCGCCCTCCTCCAGCGCCACGGCGCGCCCCATGAGCCTGTCCAGCGTCCCGCTGGCGCGGCGGTCGAGGTAGTAGCCGTACCCGGTCATCTCCTGGCCGGGCGGCGGGGTGATGTCGATATTGGCATATCCTGCGCGCATGGGCGGTGGTCTCCCTGGAGTGGCTTGGTGAGTGGCACGTGGTCAACGGGGAGGGCGTTCGTCAGGCGCCCGGTCGGCACCTTCGGGGCCGCGAGGCGCAGGCCGTCGGCCGTGCTCCCCTCTCCTGAGCGGCCGTATCACGCCGGCGGCTCGGAGAGACGCCAAGATGGGACGGGGGTGAGGCCTCATCAGTGCCGTGCGCCACTCCTCCTCGCCGGGCCTCCATTTCGGGCAGACAAACCGGCGTCGCTGTGCTAACATGGGCCACGTCCGCCTGGGGGGTATTCCACGCGACCGTCTTCGGGCAATGAAAACCGCCCGCGAGGGCCGCAAGAGCTTTAGGGGCGATGATCGATGATGCGATGTACGGCCATCATGGCACTTGTCCTGTGCGGCCTGTGCTCCGTCACATGGGCGCAGCAGCCGTCTTTCGAGCCCGCGGGCGTCCAGGAGGCCCCCGTCATCGACGGCGGCTTCGAGGACGCCGCCTGGGAGGAGCAAACCTGGGTCGGCAACTTCGCCAATCCTGAGAGCGGCGAGCCCGCAGGGGCCCAGACGCTCTTCCGTGTCGTGTACGACGACAGCGCGCTGTATCTGGCCATCTTCTGCGAGGACCCGGGCGAGGAAGAGCCCAGGGCCACACTGACGGCACACGACGACACCCTCTGGGTCGACGACTGTGTGGAGTTGATGCTTGACCCCACCAATCGTCGCCAGACGTATGCCCACATCATCGTCAACCCCAATGGCGCCATCTACGACGCCTGGGTCACCGCCGCCGGGGCCAGCCGGGACATCGACTACGAGAGCGGGGCCGAGGCCGCCGGGCGGCTTGTGGAGGAGGGCTGGCAGGTGGAGATGAGAATCCCCTTCGCCGGCCTGCGTCTATCGCCGGCGGCCGGGGATAGCTGGGCCTTCAACCTCTGCCGCGAGAAGAAGACCGCCCCCCCCGAGCTGTCCTGCTGGGCTCCGCCCCAGGCCGTGGGATTCCACCATCCAGAGAGCTTCGGCACCCTCTCCCCCATTCGGGCCAACCTCAGAGAGCACTTCATCGCCTTCGCCACACCCGGGTTCTCCAGGCCCTACTTCGAGGAACAGGACCTCGTGGGCGCCCTGGACATACCCTATCTCAATGGCACCGGTCACGCCGTGCGGCTACGGGTGCGGGCGGCGTTCACCCGGGCCGGCGGCGACGAGATGGTGACCGAGGCCACGCCGACCCTGGGCGAGGGCCGGGGGACGCTGGAGGTTCCCGTCACGGTGGGGCAACCGGGCCCGGCCGACCTCGAGCTGACGATCTGGCGCACCGACCCGGACCGCCTCGTAAGCCGCAGCCGGCATGGGATGGAGCTGGACCATCACCCCATCGATGTCACCTTCCTCCGCCCCGCCTACCGCGACACCATCTACGCCAGCCTCCCCTGCCCCGAGATCGTATGCAGTCTGAAGGTCAATGCCCGACCCCGGGACCTGGAGCAGTGTGAGCTGCGCGTGACCCTCAACATCGGCGCCACGGAGCTGTCCGTCCGCCGGGCAAGGAACCTCTCTCCGGAGGGCGAGGCCGTCGTGGCCTTCGCCAGCGAGATCATCCCCGCCGGCGAATACGTGGTGAAGGCCCAGGCGCTGCTGGGCGACAGCGTGCTGGCCGAGGGCGAGCGAGTCCTGCACAAGCTCCGCCCGCAGCCCAGTGAGATCATCCTCGACCACGACGGCCATCTGCTGGTCAATGGCCGGCGCTTTTTCCCCAGCGGATTCATGGGCGCCGCTCCCGACCCGCGCCTGCAGCAGGCCGGGTTCAACACCATCCACACCTACACTGCCTGGTACACCCACCGCGACGGCGACCTCAAGGCATGGCTGGACGAGGCGGATTCTATGGGGCTGAAGGTGGTCCTGTATCCCTATCCGGGCGCGGTGGGCTTCACGGGCTTCCGCGATCGCGCGAAGATCACGGAGGAGGACCTGGAGGATATCCTCAAGTTCGTGGACCAGTACAAGACCCATCCGGCGGTCTTGGCCTGGTACCTGTGCGACGAGCCGCGCGGCGCCCAGTGGAGGGAGAGCATCCGCAGGGTCTATGAGGCCTTGGTGAGCGCCGATCCGTGTCATCCCTGCGT
>CAYRFY010000301.1:3877-9323 GCA_964423635.1 uncultured Armatimonadia bacterium
GGAGGCGGCGGCGGACATCCTCTGGATCGACCCCTACCCGGGGTTCCAGCGGGATAGTGGGCCCCGCGAGCCCCTGAGCATGGTCGGCCGAGCGGTGCAGGAGGTTCGCGAGGGGCTCCAGGCGCCCAGACCGGTCTGGGTCGCCCCGCAGGCGTTCAGCTACGCGGAGTGGGACGAGGCCCGCGAGGCCACGGAGCGGGCGCCGAACCTGGCGGAGATCCGCTGCATGCACTATCTCGCGCTGCTCTCGGGCGCCGAGGGGATCATCCCCTTCGCCTGGACCTATGCCCGGCGCCACCCCAGTACGAGGAACACGTACCTGGAGAACATCGGTCCCGAGATGGCCGCGCTGAGCCATTACTTCCTGTACGGCAGCCGCGTGAAGGACTGCCGGGGCGAGGCGCTGGGCAAGGAGGGCGACATCCGGGTGGGTGCCTGGGAGCACGAGGGCGAGATGTGCATCGTGGCGGTCAATGCGCGGCCGGAGGAAGTGCGGGCGAGGCTGCGGGTGCCGGGCCTGGGCCAGCGCCGCGTCAAGGAGCTGGGGGCTAAGAGGTTCATCGAGACAGACCACGACGCCCTCGAGGAGACCTTCGCTCCCTACGCTGTGCATGTGTACAGCGATGAGCGGCGTCTGCCCGGCCTGTTGCCGCTGGAGCAGGTCCTCAAGCACATCGAAAACGATGAGGCGGCGCAGGCCAGGTCTCAACAATGACGGCCGGGAGGACAAGACGGCGGCACACCGACGACAGGGCCCGGCGTCTACCCCGCCGCAGGGGACCGTCGGGCCACAGATAGGCCGGAGCCATTCACCAAGACGTGAGTCACCCAGGAGGCCAGCATGTCAGACATCCGTGTCGCATTGATCGGCTGCGGGGGGATGGGCAAGTCCCTCATCGGCCAGCTCAAGACCATCGACGGCGCCGCGCTTGTCGCCGGCGTCGACGCCTTCGAGCCCGCGCGTGAGGCGTTCGCAGCAGAACACGCCGTACCGACCTTCGCCACCTTCGCCGAGGCCAATGCCGCCGTGGAGCTGGACGCCGTCGTCGTGGCGGTCCCCAACCATCTCCACGCCCCGGCGACCATCGAGGCCGCCGAAGCCGGCAAGCACGTGTTCTGCGAAAAGCCCATGTCCCTCACTCTGGAGAGCTGTCGGGCGATGATCGAGGCCTGCAAGAAGGCCAATGTCAAGCTGCAGATCGGCCAGGTGCTCCGCTACCTGCCGGACTTCAACAAGGCCATCCAGATGGTCCACGACGGAGACCTCGGCACCCCGATGCACGGCGCCATCTGCCGCTACAGCGGACCCAAGGAGAACTGGAACAACACCTGGCGCGACGATCCCGCCCAGGTGGGGCACTACATCTTCGAAGTCTCGGTGCACGAGATCGACTTCGCCCGCTGCATCTTCGGCAAGGCCGTGGCCGTCACCGGATGGGACCTGTCCTTCGACCCCAATAGCCCGCTGTGGGCCAAGGCAACTACGGGCGTCATCGAGTTCGAGAGCGGCGCCGTGTGCGTGCTGACCGAGGGCATGTTCAACCCCATCGGGCGTACTGAGGTGGAACTCGCCGGCACCGGCGGCGCCGTGCGCTTCCACTGGGGCACGGACTTCATCTACAAGTCCCTGTGCGGCAGGGAGGACTTCACCGCCGACGGCCCGCAGATCGCCGAGGGAGTGGAGACCGGCACACGCCGGGAGCAGCGGGAATGGATCGAGGCCATCCAGAACGACACCGCCCCCACGATCCCCGGTGAGGAGGGCATGGCCAATATCGAGATCGCGCTGGCCATCCTCGAGAGCAGCAAGAGGAAGACCAGGCTGGAGCTGCCGCTGGAGGGATAGGGCGACAATCCGGTCCTCCGGACCGGCGGCGACCTGAGGCAAAGCAACAGGGCCGGACGACAGGGACCTCATCCCTTCCGTCCGGCCCTTTGTCTCACGAGCCGCCCACGGCCGTGCCTGATGATAAGTCGCTGCGGATGAGCACGCCTCCGCAAAGCCCGCTGCTCTCCGCGCTCAGCCGTTCTCCACCGCTTGCGGCTACTCGTCCTCAGGGGTGAAGGGGCTCTCACCCTCGGGCAGATAGAGGATGCGGTGGCAGCTTTCACAACGCACGATCTGGGTTCCGGTCTTCAAACGCTGAGCGTAGGCCCCCGGCAGCGTCACCTTGCAGCCGCGGCAGGAGCCCTTGTGCACCGCCGCCACCGCGAGCCCCCCCAGCTTCTCCCGCAGGCCGTCGTACTGGGTGATGAGCGCCCCGTCCAGTTGGCCCACCAGCTCTACGCGGCGGGCGGTGAGTGTCTCCAGCTCCTCGGTGAGCCGCCGGCTTTCCGAGGCGTGGCTGCGATTGAGCGCCTCTACCTTCTTCCCCCACTTGTCCACGGCGGCCTCGTACTTGGCCACGACCTGCTCGGCCTCCTCGGTCTGGGTCATCAGTTCGAGAATCTGCTCCTCCAGCGTGCCCTTCTGGCGCGCCAGCTCTTTGAGCTTCTGCTCCAGCGCCCGGAGTTGCTTGGGGTCGGTGACGGTGCCGCCGTACGCCTGCTTGGACTTCTGCTCTTGCTCCTCCTCGTTGGACTTCAGGCGCAGCTCGCTGTCGCGCATGCGGGCCTTGAGGTCCTTGAGCGTCTCGGAGGCGCGGGCCAGCTTCCTTTGCCCCAGCGCGAGCTTGGCCTGTGCCTCGCCGCCGTCACCGGCATCGGCGAGCGCGGCCTGGTGGGCGGCAATGGCGGTGTCCACTTGCTGCAATTCGTAGAGGAGGGGAAGCTGCTTCATCATGTCTGCCATGGGACCCATCTCCCTGTGCCAGGATCAGTGAGGAGGCGTCTCGACGATCGCGAAGGGGTCTGAGCTCTCTTGACTGATGGCCGGTTGGAGGCGCCCGCGGGTGGCCTCGCGCAGGTACCTGGCCAGCAGGTTCAGTACGGGTCGCTCCGTCTGGTAGTGGCCGGCAGAGAGCACGGCCAGGCCGAGGTCGCAGGCCAAGAGCGCATCGTGATACTTGATCTCACCCGTGACCATGACATCGGCCAGCCCTGCGGCCTGCGGAACCATCTCTCCGCCCGAGCCGGGAACCAGCGCCACCCGCTCCACCGGCCGGGCCGGGTCCCCCACCACCGATAGCGACGGCGTCGAGAGCTTCCGCCCCACGTAGGCTGCCAGCGCATCCAGACGCATCTGCGGAACGGCCGTCACCATGCCCAGGCCCTGAGGCTGCTCTGCGGCGGGCACGGTGCCGACCGAGACCCCCAGCCCCGCGGACCGCGCGGCGGCGACACAGGCGGAGGCTTCTGAGCGCGAAAGTACCAGTTCGCGGCGGGTGGCGACCTTTCCTTCCGCACAGTTGGTCTTGGCCTGCCACTCACACCAGCCGGCCTCCGCCAGCCCGGCGGCGCCCAGGGCGCTTTCGATGCGTGGCGGAGGACCGGTGAGACTGACCGCCACCGACTCCTCCCCACCTGCTTCGGCACCGACCAGCGCCTCTCCCCTCGCGATCCCAAGCTGGTCGGCCAGCGCCGCCGCCGTGCCAATGCTCAGGGAGCTATCCAGGTTGGTATGGGCCACATAGACAGTCACCATCGCCCGTGCGGCGGCAAGCACCGTCTGCCCGGCAACCGTATCCCCCGTCACGGCCGACAGCGGCTTGAAGATCAGCGGGTGGTGGGCCACGATCAGCGAGGCGCCGGCGGCCTTCGCCTCCCTCACCGAGTTCCGCGTCACATCCACCGTCAGCAGGCAGCTCTCGGTCTCCAGGTCGCTATTGCCCACCTGTAGGCCCACGTTGTCCCAGGGCTCGGCAAGTGTCAGAGGCGCGCGGGCCTCGAGCAAGGCGATGATGTCTGCGATGACCATAGTAGTGTATACCTCAAGTTAGCACTCTCTTGCGCCGAGTGCTAAAAACACGGGCGAGTGCATTGACTCGCACCCCTCGACAGAGTAGAATAGACGCCGTCTGACGGACGCCACGGTGTTAGGAGATGGGTTGCCATGCCGATCTACGAGTATGAATGCCAGAAGTGCGGTCGCGTCTTCGAGGTGCGGCAGAGCTTCAGCGATGACCCGATCACGGTCTGCGAGGATGGGAACTGCAAGGGCAAGGTCAAGAAGCTGTTCAGCCCTCCGGCAATCATCTTCAAGGGTAGTGGCTTCCACGTCAACGACTACGGACGCGGCAGCAATGCCGGTAAGCCATCGCCTTCCTCCGCCGAGAAGGCCCAGGAGAAGGCCGAGACCTGCAAGGCCTGTGAAGGGGCCTCCTGCAGCGCCAAGTAGTCGCAACACCGGGGTTCTGCCCGCAAAGCGACCTGCACAGCCCCGCCCCTGCCCTCGGGCATGGTGGGGCTTTTGCCTTTGCCGGCCCCGCCCGGCGCCCGCCTCCATCACGGCTCGAGGATCACCTTCATCGCCCCATGGGCCGTCTTGTTCCGGGCCACCTCGAAAGCCCTGGGTGCATCGCCAAGCGGGAAGCGGTGGGTGATCATCTCTCCCACACGCACCTTGCCCTCCGACATCAACTCCACAGCCGTCTGGAAGTCCGCATAGCGGTGGTTGCTGGAGGTCGTGATCCGGCGCTCGCCGGCCACGGCCGCGTCGCTTAGGGCCAGCCCCTCGCCGACCCCGGCCATGAGCACCATGGCCCCGCCCCGCGCCAGCATGGCCAGACCCGCCCGCTGGGTCTCCGGATTGCCGGTGCTCTCGAAGACGGCATCCACCCCTCTCCCGCCCGTCTCCCGGAGCACTTCGGCGCCCAGTTCGTCCCCCGATACGCCCTCCGCGGTGCGCACACTGTGGGCACCCAGCTCGCGAGCGCAGGATAGAGCCGTCTCGTACACGTCAACCACCCAGGCCCGCCCCGCCCCGAGCGCTCGGGCGATCTGCATGATGCCCAGGCCGATCGGGCCGGCACCGAGGACGGCGAAGCTGCCCCCGGTCGGGATCGCGGCCAGACCCGCGGCGTGCACCGCCACCGCCAGTCCGTCGACGAAGGTTCCCTCGGCCGCCGAGACGCCCTGCGGCAGCGGGAACAGGAACTGCGGCCAGGCAAGACACTGCTCGGCCATGCCGCCGGGGTTGAACTCCTCGCTCTCCCAGCCGGCGCCGTGCCCCAGGTGCGCCGTCCGGGCACAGAGCTGCTCGCGCCCGCGACGACAGTCCGGGCACACCCCGCAGCCACGGAAGGACAGGACGGCCACCTCCTCCCCCCCGTGCCGAGCAGCGATCTCGTGGCCCAGCACCATGTTCGGCGGGTTCGGCTTCTCGTAGCCCAGGGTGTGCTTCGCCCAGGGGTTCTCGCCCTCATAGTAGCGCAGATCGCTGCCACAGATCCCGCAGGCGGCTACGGGCACCAGCACCTGCCCGGCCTCAACCCTCGGCACCGGAACCCTCTGCACCACCAGGTCCCGGGGGCCACGGAGGACGACGGCGTCCATCATCTCAGACATC
>CAYRFY010000302.1:0-9305 GCA_964423635.1 uncultured Armatimonadia bacterium
TGGGGGGGTGAGGTGACGTGAATCGGCGCCTGCCCGGAACCTGCATAATGTGAGTCTCCAGGCCGCCATGGGACCCGTGGGCAGGTGCGCTTTGCCCTCCGGCGAAGGGCGCCTGTCAGTCCCGCCGAAGAACCGGGCCTGCCGTGAAGACGTCATCCTGGAGCGCCGGCGGCGCAAGCTCAGGCTTGCGCCGCTTGTGCGAAGGATCTCACCCTATCGCAGGAGATTGTTCGAGCTGCTCCCTACGGGAGCGGACGCTCTCAGAATGACATTCCCGGCGAGGACGCGGTCCTCGGCCACACCTACAGCGTAACATCATCCCCAAAGTAAGGCACATACACCCAGGACACGATCCCCGCGCGGAGGCAACAACGTGGCCGGTGCCGATGCCCACCTGGTGGGCCGGACACTCCAGGGCGACAAGCACGCCTTCTCCGAGTTGGTGCGCCGCCACCAGGGGCGGATCGTCGCTGCTGCCCGGCACCTTGTGGGCGAGGACGAGGCCGCTTTCGATGTAGCCCAGGAGAGCTTCATCGAGGCCTACCGAGGGCTGGGGAACCTGCAGGATCCGGAGAGGTTCGGGGGCTGGCTCTACGGCATCCTCCGCATTCGCTGCCGCCGGTACCTGTCACGCCGGCCCCCGCGGGCACTGTCTCTGGAGGCGGACCCCGTGCCCGAGCCGTCTATTCCACCCTTCGACCCCGCGGCATCGGACTTGACCCCGTTATTGGATCGCCTCCGCCAGGACGATCGCGAGATACTCGCCGCGAGATACTTGATGGACATGAGCTACGAGCAGATCGCCACGATGCTGGGCGTCGCCGCGGGCACCGTGCGGGTGAGGTGCTTCCGAGCACGCCAGGCCTTGCGCGGAATCCTCCAGGCTGAGGGCGATGCGGATGCTGTGGCCGAGGGGGGAGGGCGCTGATGGGCCACCTGCACCACGACGAGGAGTGGCTGCCCTTGCTCTCGGCGTACGCCGATGGGGAGTGCGGTGAACAGGAACAGGCCGTTGTGCGGCGGCACCTGGAGGACTGCGCCCGGTGTCGTGAGTGGCTGCGGCAGGTGAGGACTGACGGCGAGGTGTTCCGCCGGGCGTTGCTTGCCTCGGCGCAGGGGATCGACCTGTCCGGCCGTATCGGGCGAGGGATAGCCGGTATGCCCACGCCCGAGAGACCGCAGGGCCAATTGCCCCTGGGGACCGCGATCACCCGGCCCGGTGGAATCGCCCTGCTTCGCTTCAGCATTGTGGAGGCCCTGATACTGCTGTTCGTCGTCGTGGTCCTCGGCGCTATCCTGTTCCCCGTCTTCGCCAGAAGCAGTGAGAAGGCCCGACAAGCCAGTTGCGCGTCGGGTCTCAAGCAGATCGCGACCGCCGCGCTGATCTACTCCACGGAGAACGGGGACGCGTTGCCCGACGCCACCCGCTGGCCCGAGCAGTTGGAGCCGCACATCAAGAACAGGATGCTGTACAGGTGCCCGAGCGATGGCAGCGGCGCCGAAGTCTCGTATGCGATGAACCCGCGCCACGATCGCGCGATCGTCGGGGATGTCTCCGAGCCGGCCGAGAGTGTGCTGTTCTACGACGCCGACGAGCAGGGGCATCCGACGGCCCGGCACAATGGCGGCACCGAATGCGCCTTCGTCGACGGCCACGTGAAATGGCTGAGCGGCATCCCCCGGAGCATCGGCGACGGCCCGCCGCCGTCCCCCGGTCGATAGCGTCTTGCCAACCTCGCACTCCCAATCGACACAATGAGTGTCGGTGGGAGGTGTCTGGGCGCCGGTGCGGGGATCATGCAGGCCGTCCTTGCCCGAACGGGTGCCGTCCTCCCGCCGCTGCGTACTCAGCATGGGCAGGAGGGTCTAGTGACATGACGACGCCCGAACGGCACCAGCGAGCAGATGTGCGGAAGGAAGCCAAAGCCAGGGGATGCGGTACGAGTATCCTTGTGATCGGGATCGTTCTCGGAGCAATCGTGGTGGTGCTTGGGAGCATCATTGCCACCGCCTCGGCACCAATCCGTGCCCGCGCCGGGGCCGCCGGGGCGGAGCAGGAGTGTCGGGAGCACCTGCGGGTGATCGCCGGCGCCGCTTTGGCCTATGCCCGGTCCAACGGTGGCATCCTCCCGGACTACCGAAGCTGGCCGCAGCAGCTCTCCGCCTACGGGGTGTCACAGGACACGCTCAAATGTCCGGCGGACAAGTCTAGGTCTGTGACCTCGTACGCCATGGACCCGCGCTATGGCGGAACGCGTCTGAGCGACTATCCCGACGCCTACTCCCGCGTCCTGTTCTACGATGCCGACGAGCAGGGGCGTGCGGCTCCGCGCCACAGAGGGCGCATCAACTATGCCTACATGGACGGGCATGTGAAGACCACCCGCGGAGTGGTCGGGAACGCAGCGGGATCGGGATGACGGGAGCAGGAGGCGCCCCACGACATGAGACAATCCGGCGAGCATGGGGAGCGAACGCCGGTGGCCGCGGACGCGGCGGCGGCGCTGAGAGCCAGCATCATCGAGCCGGCGGCCGCGCTCGCCTTCGCGTTGCTGGCGGGCGCCCTGCTGTTCCCGGTATTGGCCAAGCCTCGTCCTCAGCTCACGGTACGCTGCGTGGCGAACCTCAAACAGATCGCACTGGCGGCACACATGTACGCCGAGGACAACGACGGCCGGCTGCCTGACGCCGCGCGGTGGCCGCGGCAGTTGCTTCCGTACGTTCGCAACAGGGAGTTGTACAGGTGTGAGAAGGACCGCAGTGGCGCCGCGGTCTCGTACGCGATGGACTCAGCCTACAGTAAGCGGAGAACAGACGAGTACACCCGGGCCGCGGAACGGGTGCTCTTCGTCGACGCCGACGATGCCGGCCGGCCGGTGGCCCGACACAATGGCGGCTGTCACTGCGCCTACCTCGACGGTCATGTCAAGTGGTTCCGGGGCGTCCCGAAGCTCGATGGGAATCCGGCGGCCCCGGAGCCTCCCGTTCCCCCGGGGGTGTGGGACACAATCGTCACCACCGCGGAAGGTGCGGGGAGAGCGCTCCTGCGGGTCGTCCGCACCATGGCCGTATGCTGCTGGCTGTTGATACCGACGCTGTGGGCAGGGATCAGGGCGGTTAGGCGCCGGGCCAGACTGAAAGCGGCCGCCTGACGCTCAAGGTCATGCTGTAACGGATCACCTCGCTTCGGGCCGCGGGATTTTTCGGGTCGTGCCCCCCATTGCTCAGGCCCCTCCTCTGCTGGAAAGTGCCCCCCCGCCGCGAACGGCCTCGGTTGCGCGGTGGCGCCGGCGACTGCCGTGCCGGCGGGCCACCGCCTCGATGAGTCTGCGACCGACCACAGGGCACAAACCACGCTGTCCAGCCGCAGACGACCGGCTATCGCCGTGGATCGGCGACGCCCGTGAGCTTCGCGGCTCCGGGTACGGGGCTTTACCGACCGGCTCGATGGCTCTCGTGTTCGGTGGAAGCCGTGAGCAGGCGAGACAGTGAAGTTGCATGTGCAACCTCAAGCAGATCGCCATAGATGCCGTGGTTTATGCCGAAGGCCACGCCGATAGACTGCCAAGTGTCGCTCGACGTCCGGACCAGGCAAAGCTCCTCGTCACGAGCAGGACGCCTCACAAGTGCGGAACCGAGACGGCGGTGCGGGCGTTCAGGGGTGTGGCCGAAAAACCCGGCCGGCCCTGCTCATGTCATCCTGCAGCGCCGGCCTCGCGAGCCCCGCGCTTGCGACGCTTGGGCGAAGGCTCTCGCAATATCGCGGGAGATGCTTCGAGCTGCTCTTGCCGGGAGCGGACGCTCTCAGAATGACACCTCCATGCACATGTGGACTTCTTGGCCCGGCCTCTGTAGGGTATGAACCCGCGCTCCGTTGGCCCGGATGTGGTGAGTGTTTGAGCGCGGCCGGGCGATTCTGTGTCCGTGATGCCGCCAGGTCTGGCAAGCCCGCAGCGAGCACCCTGGGCGGGATGAACTGAGCTCCGGTTAACGGGGGCGTGAGGTAGTTCAACGGCATTTTCGAGAAGGTTGGGCCGTCGAGCGGTGTGAATCTGCCCAGTAATGGGTATCATGTTTCTGATAAGCTCAAGACAGCCTACGCGGTACGTGTGCATCTGTGGGGGCGGCGCGGCCGGCCGCCTGTGATGTGGGCCGAGCAGGCGATCTTGCACCGGGTCAGTCTTGCCGTGCTCGTGGAGCTGTGGGCCGCGGTCTGCGTTGAGACGTCTTCCGGGCGCGTGCCGCGTGAAGGTCACCGACATTCCAGGTGCCTCCGCCGAGCCGGAGTGGGTGGCGCGCCGCTAAGTTCGAGGCGGTGGACGTCGGCCGCAGCCACCTGTACAATAACAGGAATGTGCAGATGCCGCGAGGCTCCGTCACAAATCGCCCGGCGCCCACCGAGCGCGTCCTCGGGTGGGAGCTGACTGAGATGTCCGGCGAGGCGTGGCCCCGCAGCGACCGGGCACCCGCCAAGGGTCCATGGCCGGCGAGCGTAGTCCGCCTGCCACCGCTCTGCGCAGGGAGTACTGAGACGATGAGGTCGACGAACAGGGGCGGCCGGCAGCGCGTCATGATGGACGGGTGACGTGTGCCCCATGAGCGGGCAGGTGAGTGGGGTCAGGGGATTGTGGGAGATGGCGCACCGGCAGGCAGCAGCCGATAGCAGGTATGAGGTGAAGGCATGGTCGTGGTGAGACAGCGCCGGTCTCGTCGGACATCACTGTGGCAGGATGTGCGGCGAGACCTGCTGGTTCTGGCGATGGTCATCGTGGTCGGGGGCTGGATTGTGCTGCCTTTGTTCCGGACGCGTCCCGGGTACCGGCAGGACCTGTGCGTGGGCAATCTGCTGGCGGTCAAGATGGCGGCCCGGGCCTACGCGGCCGACTACGACGACACGCTCCCGGCTTCCCATTCCTGGCCCCGGCTGCTGGTGGGCGATTACCTCACCCACGAGGACGCTCTCAAGTGCCCTGAAGACAAGACCGATAGCGGCATTTCGTATGCCCTGAACTCGCGGTACGGTGGCACGCGGATCGACCAGCATCCCGAGCCTGATGCGTGCATGCTGTTCTACGACGCCGACCCACAGGGGCGGCCGGTACCGCGCCACCATGGCTGGACATACTGCGTCTGTCTCGACGGGAGCATCGGTTTCGTCGAGCAAGACCCCAATGGCATTGGGCCGAAGCCTGATGATGCAAGCGGCGAGGGTCCGCGCGTAGGGGCGGCCGTGATCCTCGAGAATCGGGCGGGAGCGTCGAAGGACTCCGAGGATGCCGACTCGGAGGGGCTCGATGGGGGGCGAAGAGGGAGGTCGGGCTCCGGAGCGACGCCCTGGTGGCGCCGGGGTGGCGGTTCCTAGACGCCATGAACCCCGTAGAGATAACACGGGCGGCCTACTGCTGGGAACGCGGTAGGCCGCCTGTGTTTGCCTATCGGCTGCATTGGTCGCCTGTCCCCTCACGGCACCGGCGGGGTCAGGCCGTCGTGGCCGCCGCCTCCGCCGCCTCCGCCGCGGCAAAGTGTTGGCCTATCTGTGCCAGGCTCCCGTTCACCTTGTCCACGGCCTCAACCAACTGGTCGATGTACCGTGGTTCGCACAGCAGGTGGTTGTGCATCAAGACCACCCCGGTCTGATCGCAGACGCGCTCCACCACGGGCAGCTTGAGGTTCGCGTAGTCCTGCACCGCCGCCGGGTCGCGATAGGGGACGGGGCTGGTCCGGTCGTAGAGGTTGAGCAGCCCATTGCGGTAGACCGGCGCATAGGGCGCGCCGAGGCCGAGGCCTTCGGCGGCGAGTGCGGCGAAATACTGGCTGCGGGTGAGGCCCTCGGCCTGAGCCGGGTCGAAGTGCAGGGTCATGGCGTAGTAGGCCTGACGGGTGATACGTGGGTCGCGCTTCGCGGCGCGCAGGGGCCCGCCGATGCGCGCCAGGCCCTCGCTGAGGGCCAGGGCACTTTGCTCGCGGATGGCCGTCTGCTGCTCGATGCGGGTCAGCCCGCCGCGAAGCAAGACGCACTGCATCTCCGTGATGCGGTAGTTGTGGCCATAGTGGCCGGCCGGCTGCATCTTAGGAGACCAGCCCACCTGCTTAAGGCTGAAGGCGATGTTGTAGACCTCCTCGTCGTTGCAGGTGATGGCCCCGCCCTCCCCGCTGGTGAGGACCTTGCTCTGCTGGAAGGAGAAGCTTCCCGCGTCGCCGATGGCCCCGGCGCCCCGATCGCGCCAGCGGCTGCCGTGCTGGTGGGCCACATCCTCGACGATCTTCAGCCCGTGGCGACCGGCGATATCCGCAACGGCATCCATGTCGCACATGCAGCCGTAGAGGTGAACCGGAACGATGGCCCTGGTCTTGGGGGTAATGGCGGCTTCCAGGGCCTGCGGGTCGATGCAATAGGTCTCCGGGTCGATGTCGACGAGGACGACGTGGGCGCCGATGTCCAGGGCCGCCTGGGCCGTGGCGACCCAGGTCAGCCCCGGAACGATCACCTCGTCACCCGGCTCCACGCCTACGGCCTGGAGCGCGCACTGGATGGTCACGGTGCCGTTGGAAAGCCCGAGGGCGTGCTTGCTGCCGATGAAGTCGGCGAACTCCCGGCAGAAGGCCTCCTCGTGTGGCCCCAGCCAGCTCCACTTGCCACCCCGGACGACTTCCTCCATCCACTTCACTTCCTGCTCGCCCGTGATCGGCCACGGGCTGTGTGAGAGGCTTACCGCAGGGGTGCCGCCGGTGAGTGCGGGCTTTGCTGCGCTGCTCATTGTGTTTCCTCCCCGGCAGTGGTAGGCTGCCTGGTGACGGATATTGCGGCCGCTGTGCGTCAGCAGTCTCTATCATACCCAGAATGCGCGGCGCCGCAATTCACCGGCATTGCGAATGGTTAACGATTATTGCGCTATGTCCCCGAACCGTCTGTTTACACCTCAGATGCTGCAAGTGGCCCTGGCCCCCGAGACCTGGCGCCTGGTGAGCAGCGCGCTGCCTCCGGAGATGCCGACAGTACGCGACGATGCCCACCGTGAATGGATGGCAGGCAATTCCCACTGCCATGCGCATCGCGAAGTCCTGCTGGTTCTGTCCGGTGAGCCGCATTTCGGTCTCGATGGCCGGGTCTACGCTTCCGCTCCGGGCACCGTGTTCGTGCTGGGCGCCTTCGAGCCCCATGACCTGGAGTGGCCTCCATGGACGCCGGATAGCGACCACCTGTGGATGGGGATCATCGGGCGCGAGGTGGGAGGCCGCGTGCTTTCGATTCGCGAGGGGCTTCTGACGGCACAGGGCACCGAGCATCTGCTCCTTCACGAGCCGGAGGTCGCCGGCAGCTCAGCACTGACCGAGGGGATGGGGCGGCGCGATCTCCCCGCACTGGCGCGGACCCGGCTACTGGTGGCCCTCGCGGGGATTGTCACCTCCCTGGTTGAACGGGGATTCGAGGTGGAGGAGCCCCTGGCCGGAGACGTGCAACGGCGGACGGTTCAGGCCGTGCGACGGTATATCGAGGAGACCGCGGGGCGCGGCGTGACCCTGGATGGGCTGGCCAGATTCTCGGGCTACAGCAAGTACCACCTGCTGCGCCTGTTCCAGCGCCACATGGGGCTGACGATTCACCAGTACGTGGACCAATGCCGTCTGCGCCGGGTCAGGGAGCTGCGGACGGAGGGGGCAACGGATGCCCGGATAGGCCGGGAGCTGGGTTTTTCCTCGGCGCCGTCGTTCTCGCGGTGGCTCAAGCAGCGGGGAGAAAGGTAATACCTACGGGAGGAGGCCTGCCGTGGGCGGCGAGAGATGCGGGGCAGGCGGAGGAGATGGGCAGGCATACGCCGGGACGAGGGCGAACGCTCGTGAGCAGTCAGGGCCACTCGGCGTCGAGGCCGGGGTCGGCAATCAGGGGGGACTTGCCATGACATTGCAGGCGTTCTTGGCTTTCGTCGTCTGCGCGGCCGCCGTCGCCGCGCCGTGGGAGGAGGGTGTGCCGCTGCAGCGCGAAGGGGCCGCTCTGACCTATGCGGGGCAGCCCTTCGCCGCCGTGGCGGTGAACAAGCATGAGCTGTTGGCCCAGTACCTGGTGGGTCTCCGCGGCGAGACGCGCGAAGAGGCGGAGGCGGCACGTTCCGCCGCGCGCCGGTCGCTGCAGGGCCTGGAGGAGATCGGCGTCACTGTCATCCGCGTGCGCGTGAGCGCCTTTTGGCCCGCGGAGATCGAAGACACCCACCTGAGCGACGACCCCGAGGTGCGTCAGAGGGCCTGGGCGGCGACGGACCGGATGCTGGACGACTGCGACGAGTACGGGATTCGTGTGGTGGGCACGATCGCCTGGCACCTCGGGGGTTGGGCCGACCTGGGGCACGAGTCGCTGCGCGAGTTCTTCCGCGATCCGTACTCGGCCGGTCGCGGGCTGCTGAGACAGTGGATCGCCGACCTGGTGGGGCGTTACGCCGACCGGGACACCATTCTCTTCTGGGAGCTGACGAATGAAGCAAACCTCGGCGCCGATCTGGGGCCACAGTTCGCGCAGGATGGGGTCTTGCAGCCGAAGCTCGAGCGCCCGGCGCCGCACCTGGTGCGCGGGCCGGTGGTGCGCGATGGGCGGAACAACTACTCCTCCGACGAGCTGGCCGCCCTTACCCGTGAGCTTTGCACCCAGATCAAGCTATTGGACCGCGAGCATCTGATCGGTACCGGCTTCTCGGCGCCACGCCCGGCCGCCTGGCACCTGTGGCTCGGCTCCATCCGCAGAACCGGGAAGATGGACTGGACCGTGGACAGCCCTCAGGAGCAGGCGGACTATCTGCGCCTGATTACCCCGGAGGGCGTGGACCTGGTGAGTCTGCACGCCTATGATGACCGTCTGGCGGACCTATGGAACCTCAAGCTGGCCGCCGACAGCATCGGGGTGCCGGTGTACATCGGGGAGTTCGGCTCCTCGGCGGGTCTGTACGAGGGCCGGGTATACGACAGCCCCGAGGCCGTCGAGGACCTGCGTCTGAGTCTGGAAGGCATCGCGGCCATGCGCGTCCCGTTGACGCTGCTGTGGACCTGGGATGAGTGGGGAAGCCCCGCCCACGAGCCGGTCCTGCACCCGGACACACAGCCGGAGGTGGTGCGGGTCCTGAAGCAGGCCAACGAGGTCGCGGTGCAGGGCCCGGCCGAGCCGCCCGTGCACCCCGAGCAGGTTCTGCAGGCCCTTGACGCGCTCCAGGTCCGTATCGAGGCCCTCAAGCCGCGCAAGTAGGGGTAGGGCACCTGTCTCGAGGCAAATGGCGTGTGACCTCCCCAACGGCGGGTCCATTTTGGCATGTCTCGGCGTC
>CAYRFY010000303.1:0-9262 GCA_964423635.1 uncultured Armatimonadia bacterium
CGGCTCTCCGCCCTCGTAGGGGATCCAGCCGAAGCCCGCGTTTTTGGAGTAGACCGCCTTCGAGTCCGTCACATGGAAGCGCGCGAAAGAGGGCGAGTCGGCGGGCCCAAAGTCGAACGCCCACCAGGTGATGCCCTCCTCCGTGCGCCCGGGGTCCTCTGAGGAGACTGCAGGCGCCGCTGCCTGCGCCTGCAGAGGGGTGCCCCAGACCTCGATCTCCGAGAGAGTGATGTAGGTCTTTCCCTGGGCCTTGTGCAGCAGCAGGCGCAGACCATCGGTATCGCGGTCGACGGCCAGCTCGTTCCAGCCATTGGCCGCGGGCTCGATGGTGCCGACCTTGAGCACATCCTGGAACTCCAGGGGATCGCCGGTGAGATAAACCTCGACCTTCTCGGTCCCGTGCGGTCCGGCCTCGGGGCACAGCAGACAGACACGTACGCGATCCACATGGCAGACTCGCCCGAAGCTCATCACAAGCTGCCCGGTGGCGGTGTTATCCCAGTACGTGTACGGCATGGGCTCGCGCCGGTGGTCGAAAGAGGTGTCACCGTTGGTGAGGACACCTGTCGAGAACCCGACGGGCTTGCCCGCGGGCGCCTCGCCCAGCGGCGGACTGGCTTCGTACTGCCCGCCCACATCGGACAGGGGTGCCTGCCTGTATTCGCTACTGGCCGGGTTGCTCGCACCATTGCCCGTGAGTAGCACCGGGTCCTGGGCGGCGCAGATGTAGGGGAGAGTAAGGCAGGCGATGAGCAGCGCGATGCGGTTCATGGGTAGGCTCCGATGGTGGCGAGTGTCTCGACCTGGTGGCGCAATAGACGGGGTCCGGGGCAGAGCCCCAGGGTGTTCAGCCGTTTGCCGTTGGTCGTTCGCCGTTTGCCGTCAGTCCGGCACCGCCGCCAGCGCTTCGCGCAGGGCCTGTGCCTGTTCGGGCGCCACGCCGTGGATGAAGCTGATTTGGCCCTCGAGGTGGCGGCGGAAGTCTCGGTGGCCCGCGCGGTTCTGGGCCTGCAGGCCGGTGGTCCTGGCATTGTGGATGATGGCCCGCAGGCGGCGGCGCAACTCGCGCGGGGTGCTGACCTGGTCGTTGACTACCAGGCCCGTGACGCGCTGGGCCGTGGAGCGTCTGTAAAGGTGGGTTTTGTCGCGGTTCACGGTGAAGCCTTCATCCGTGATGATGTATCCGGCGGCGGACATGATGCGCAGGGCCGTCTCGGGATCATCGCCGGAGAAGGTGAGATCATCGGCGTAGCGGGTGTAGGTGAAGCCGTGAGAGGCGGCGAGGCCCTGCAGGCGTCTGTCCAATCTGAAGGCGACCATGTTGGCGAGAGCCGGGCTTGTCGGGGCGCCCTGGATCAGGCAGCGCGGGCCGACGCTAACATACACGCGCTCTTGGCGCTTGTCGAAGGGCTCGCGCTCGCACTCGGTGCACAGCAGCGCCAATGTGGAGGCCACGGCGAACGGGTACCCCAGGGCCATGAACATACCCCTGACCCGGACATAGGTCACGCTGGGGAAGAAGTCCTTCAGGTCCAGGTTGAGCACGACCTGCTTGCCTGTGTGTGGGGCGGCGTTGGTGGCGATGGACCTGCCCTGTACGAAGCCGTGGCAGCCGTCATCGTTGGGGATCTTGGAGAGAAGGTCGCGAAGCACCTTGCGCTGCAGTCGCTTGAGGTCGCGCTTGGGGGCAAGGATCACGCGGCGTCCGCCGGAGCGTTTGGGAATGGTGTAGCGCACGTAGTGGCTGGTGCTGTCGACGGGTTTGTGAAAGGTGAACCAGCGCAGTCGGGGGAGAGAGATGCCCAGCCAGTCGGCCACTTCGCGCTCGGTGCGCAGCACCGGCAGGCCCAGACGGGTCAGCTTGTCCTCGTCGATGGGCGTCTGCCTGCGGTCGGTGTCGGCGCCCGGCAGTTCCCGGCAGTGGAACTGGCGGTCGCCGAGCCGGCGCGCCTCGCGGCGGCGCTCCTTCTCCAGCCGGCGCTCTTCTCTCTCCTTCTCCCAGTTCTCCTGCCATTGCCGCATGGCTTCCTGGGTGACCGGGATGCCGGCCCGTGCCAGCACGCTGTCGATGCCCCCGCGGCGACGGGTGCGGAAGAAGATGATGGCGAGGATCACGGCCGTGATCCCCAGCGAGATCAGCGCCCGCGTCCAGCCGCCTTCCTCGCCCCTGATGGCGGGCAGGAACATGCGGATCAGGAGAATGACCGCCACGACGACGACAGCGCAGGTGGCGCAGGACCTTGACATGCCGGGTTTCTCCGGTAGCGCGGGGGAGAATGGAGCCGATCGGGGGAAGAAGACGGCCGGGGCAGTCAGCTACTTCCACGCTGTGGAGACGGATCCCACTTGTTCGAAAGGTGGGATCCGACGAAGTAGTGATGACCTCAGCGGTCCACCGCGGCGTAACGCCGCAGCATGGTGGCTAACTGAGACTGCCCCGGCCTGATGGTGGCAACGGTCAGTGTCACGGGCCGAGTCGGGCGCCAAAGCCGGATCCCGCCGAGCGGGACCTGGTCCGAACGGCCGAGTCGGGCTGGAAACTCACATTATGCATGAACGCAGTGGAGCCACATATCGCCATCGCCGCGTCCGGAACGGTCGAGGTACTGCCGTTCTCCCCCCTCCTCCCGTCTCCGCCTGCCGTTTGGCGGAGTAAGGGAGAGGGGGGCTGGGGGGGTGAGGCGACGTGAGTCGGCGCCCGCCCGGAACCTGCATAGTCTGAGTGGAACGCCCGACCTACGCGGGCACCGTGCGGCTCCCGGCCTGACACTAGGCCTCTTCTTCGCCGATTGTATCCACCTGTCCTTCCCGGCGCAAGGTGTTTTCCAGGGCCATGCGCGCCGCCTGAATGTGCTCGCAGGGCCCACGGGACATGATGTTATCCTTGAAGAACGGACACTCGCAGCGGCCGAAACGCAGGCGTCCGTCTCGGTCGACGGCCACGTAAACCTCCAGCTCGCCCCCGTCGCCGCTGACCGTCGCGGTGGCCTGGTACTCATGGCGCCAGTTGTCCGGCGCATCGGGGTCGGTGAGGCTGCCGATCTCCACACCGCCCTTGGCCACGATGGCTTCGGCCCGTTCGGTACGGGTGTCCGGTGGGAACAGGGCCTCGAGGTCCAGTGGCTCCTTGAACAGCTCTCGCAGGCGGTAGAGGCCGGCGCCGGGGTCGAACATGACCCGCCCGGCCCGGCACAGCTCGAACAGCGCCCGGGTCACGTCGGCCTGTGGGAGATTGAGACGCTCGGCGATCTGGTCCGGCAGGGAGCAGTGCTCCTGTGAGAGAAGACCGTGCACGGCCGCTACCGTCTCGGCGTCGGCCCGGCCGCGGGGGGCCATGAGATCCAGCGCGGCGCCTTTGGACCAGTCATTGCCCGTCCAGCCCGACAGCGCCAGGACGAAGCGGTACTGGCCGCAGTCGCAGATGTAGAAGTGCGGTAGGCCTCGGCCGAGCAGGCCGATGCTCACCTTCTGAGCGTACGGAAGCACGTGCTGCAGAAGGGCAAGCCTCCGCCGGCCCCAGACCCTTACCGTGCGGTCGTAGCCCTCGTATGTGGTGTCGCGGAGGACGAACGCCTCGTTCCAGGGCTCCAGGACGGCCTCGATCGGCCCGCCCTTGCGGAACTCGTAGCGCAGGCCGTGGGGTGGGGTGAGGGCCTTGTTGTCCTCGAAGTAGGCGATCACGGCCAGGAGATCGACCGGGCGCACATCGAAGACGAAGGGGTGCATGGTGAAGGCCGACTGCACCTGCAGGAAGCCCTTGAGCCAGCCGTCGGGGACATCCACCTTGCGCTCGAAGTGCGAGCCCCGCGGCGCCGCCTCGGTCTCCACACCGAACCCTTCGGCCCCCACCTGGAAGGTGGTGACTTGCGAACTGCGCATGTCCTGGAGCGCATCGCGCAGGCCGGGAGTGAAGTCGATGTTGGTGGTGCCGAAAGATGGTTCGGTGTCGGTCTCGAAGGCCGACAAGGGAGCGGAGAGCCGGGCATAGGCCGACTCGTCATTGCTGAAGGCCTCGAAGAAGATCTGGTCGGGGTGGACGGTGATGACCGGGTCCAACACCAGCGCCCATTCGGCCTGATCGACCCAGGCCGAGGTGCTGATGATGACCTCATTGAGTGCGAACATCAACTGCCGCAGCAGGTGGGGCTCCTTGACCCGGCCCTTGAAGGACACGGGAGCCCTGGACGTATTGGCGGCGAAGTCCAAGGACGCCTCGCCGATGGAGGTGGCGATGCTGCTGTGGTGGTCGTACGCCAGTGCCGTTTCCACTGCCGACACCTCCTGAGGTTGTTGCTGGGTCGGCGTCCGACGCCGTCACCTCTCCCAGCCAGTGAAGCGAGCGCCCGGCAGAGGTCTCCGGGACAGCGGCTGGAGCGGAGGGTGAGGGGGAGACCCACCCAAGCGACATCGGGAGCCTCCATCGGCCGTGGCGCCCACCGGCGGACGACCGCTTGCTCAAGGCGGGGTGGAGTTCCCCCGTGTCTGATCGCAGGGCGGGCGAGAGCGGCTGCTCGCCGTTGCCCTCTCCAGAGCAGCCGTACCGCGAAGGAGAGGGAAAGCGGGCCAGCGGCCCGCAGGGAGCGGCGCCGTTGCCGTTCGGCCGGCGGGCTTTCCCCTCACCCGCCATGCCGGCCCTTCGGGCCGCCCTGTCGACCTCTCCCGGACGGCCCTTCGGGCCTGGGAGAGGTGAAGCCGCCGTCCCCCACCCCCCACCCCGCAGTCGCCTTCCCCGCCCTATCCCGCCGCCCTCTCCCGCAGCGCCTTCTTGGTCCTGACCACCGCCGCGATGATCTCCTCGTCGATGGCGCGCCGGCCCTCCAGATGCAGGGCTTCCTCCAGCACGGGGAGGATCACTTCGGCGTACTGCGGGCCCTCTTGCGCCGCCTGCTGCAGGCACTTGAGCGCCTTGCGCTTCGTGGGTCTGCGCACGCGTCCCAGGAGCAGCGAGTACAGCAATGGCACGCTCTCGACCACTCGCTGTGCGGCCAGCTCGCCGCCTTCGCCGAGGAAGTCCAGCCCCGCGATCTGGATGAAGATGCACGTGGACTCAAGCAGGTCCCGGATGGCGCCGGGCGCCGCCAGCCAGGCCTCCGCATGGTTGCTGAGCAGATAGTGCAGGACGGGGTTTTTCTCCGATAGCTCCGCCAGCGACCAGATGGCGAAGGCATGATAGTGCCGCAGGATGTTGGCCGCATGCAGCACGTACTGCTCCGGGTCATCGCGATGCATCGCGTCGAACCGCTCTGTGAACCACGCCACGACCTCGCCGAACTGCTCTCTGGCTTTGGGGTCCGGCTTGGGGGCCCACTGGCCGGCCTGCGGAAAGGCTCGGTGGTGAAGGCCGGGCAGGACGGAGAGGTACTTGAAGCAGAGTATGTCCAGGAAGTCGTCGTCCGAGTTCCTGTGGGCCTCTCGGACCAGTTCCATGGTGGGCTGCGACAGGTACCCGTCGATCAAGGGGCGATAGAGGCTGCGGTCGCGGTTGTAGAGCTCCATCGCCACATCGGCCTGAAGCTGCCAGCGCCACTGGGTGTGCGGGCCCGTGGGCGTGCGAAGCTGAACGGCCCAGTGTAGCTCGGAGGCGCTCAGTCCCGAGCGCAGCACCTTCCACAGCGCGCTGTTCCAGGCGTCCGGCCTGCCCGCCAGGAAGAACATGCGCCAGTAGAGGCCCTCGTCTCCCAGCTTCTCCAGCGCGCCCAGGAGCCTCTTGCCGCTGCGCTGTGAGATCCAGCCCAGGTGCCGCTCGATGTACGGCAGCGCATCGAGGCCGTGCTTTTCCAGCGCCGTCACGACGACGTCGGTATCCGCCTGCCACAGCGTCTCCGGATGCCGCTTCTCCAGCTCCGCCGAGATCGTGCCGGCCGGGACCTGCGCCGACAGCAGCGACTGGACCTCGGCCCTCCATTCGCCCTCGGTGGCATACTGGCGGAACAGGTACCAGTACAGCCCGTCGTCCCGTGCTTGAGCCGCCTTGCGGAGCTTGAGGTACCTCTCTTGCCGCAGGCCCCAACCGGGGTGCAGGTGGGCCTGCAGGTAGGGCCCGATGGCCTCCGGCGCCCGCTGGTAGAGGGCAAGAGCCGTGGCCTCCGACAGCCTGTACCACAGGGGGCTGACATCGCGCCGCAAGACGGCGGCCACCACTTGCTCAGTGGGGTCTGGGGCCTTGGCCAGGGCGGCAAGGTCCTCCTCCCACCGGGCCTGATCGATTACGAGGCGGTAGAGGCTGGTGAACAGCTCGTCGGCGCCCGCCTGCTCCACACGGGGCAGCAGGTCGCGGATCAGCCCGGCTTGGCGGGTTCCATCGAGGTGGCGGAGGAGAAAGCTGCGGAAGAACTGGGGGTCTCGATCCACAAGGGCGGGGGCCCAGACCTCGGCGAGGTTACGGAAGCCCTTGTCCTGAGCCATGTAGGCCAGGCCGTGGAGCAACTCGCCGCGGTTGACATCGGACTTCAGCAGCGACTGGAGCCTGTCGGGCAGATCGGAGATCGCGCCGGCCAAGGTCATCACCCCCGGTGGCCACAATATAGGGGTGTCCCCGTATGCCTGTCAATATCTGTTGTGTTTCTGATGAGCAAGCCCGGCCGACCACAAGCTCTCCTGAGCCGCCAGCGCCCGGTTCCTGCGCCGCACCCAGGCATACACTGGCAGGCCCGCCAGCACGATGGCGGCACCCAACAAGGCGCCCCGTCCGGCGTAGGCCAGGCTGCTATGGAGCATGTAGCCGCACATGGCCCCCAGCACGATGGAGGAGCCCGCAAGGCCCTTTCCCCGGACCTTTCGGGCCTGCTTGAGCCCGGCGAGGGCCACCAGCAGCATGAACGCCCAGAAAGCGGGGGCCGTGTAGGCCACCGCCACATCGAACCCCGGGGTGCCGTTCCCGGCCAGACCGGCCAGTAGGATCAGGGCCAACGTCACGGCGCCCTGCAGAAGGTAGGCATTGGCCGGCACGCCGCCTCTGCCCCGGGTGCTGCCCAGGGCGCACAGACAGGGGTGATCGGAGCCCAGGGCGTGGATCGAGCGCGAGCCGGTGACGATGGTCGCGTTCGCGCTGCCCAATGCGGCGATGGCGGCCAGGGCGACCACGAACACGACGCCCACCTCACCGGTGAGCGTCCGCATCATGTCCGCGGCGGGGGCCTCGGAACCACTGAGACCCTCCAGACCCAGCGCCCGCACATAAGCGACGTTCGCCGCCAGGTAGATCAGGGCCACCAGCAGCGTACTGAGGCCCAGAACCCAGCCCACGTTCCGGCGCCGCAGGTCCCCGGCGATGTAGGCCGCCTCATTCCAGCCCCCGAAAGTGTACAGGACAAATACCATTGCCAGGCCGAGGGGCCCCGCGGGGCCGGGCGCCACGCTCTCGGACGGCTCCGGTGCCGAGCGGCCCACCAGCAGCAGGCCGACGGCCACGATGAGCCCGATGCCCCCGACCTTCGCGAATGTCAGCACGTTCTGGGTCCACCTGGCCGGGTCCAGCCCCCGCAGGTTCACCAGCGTCAGCAGGCCCACGGCCGCCAGGGCGTAGACCATCGCGGAATGTGGCCCGATGTGCCGAAGCTGGGAGGCATAGTCGCCGAAGACAAAGGCCGTCGCCGCCAGCGAGCCCGTCTGCAGCACCGCCACCCGAGACCAGCAGAACAGAAACGAGATCAGGCGCCCGAAGCCTGCGTTGAGGTAGCTGTACTCCCCGCCATTGCCGGGGTGCGCCCGAGACAGGTTCGCGTAGCAGTGAGCGCCACAGCCGACGATCAACGCCCCGGCCACCCACACACCCAGCAGCCCCCCGACACTTGCGGTGCTCTGAGCCACCAAGGAGGGCGTGCGGAAGATGCCGACCCCCACCACCAGACCTACCGTCATACAGATGCCGTCGAGCAGTGACAGGGATGGGCGGTTGTCTTCCTGCATGGTCGTGACGTACTCCGTGTCGATGTCTGTGTGAGGGGCGGTGGCCGGGACCGCTTCTCCCGGCCACCGTGGAACGAAGGCTGTCGGAGCCCGCACGACAAGGTCTACGGGGACGCAATGCAGGCTCCGCCCACGCGCCCGCAGGAGCGCACCGGGGTCGTGCTCCGCGGTCCCCGGCGAGCCCCGCTAATCCTCTTTCTTGGGCGAGGCGCAGTCGGTCCGCAGACCATCCGGGTCGAGCCTGGCCGCCTCGTGATCGGCCTCGTTGGCGTTCTTGAGCAGCTTCTCCAGGTCCTTGCCTGTGAGCAGATAGTCACAGCGGGCCTGACCGTGGCCGATGAAGTTGCCCACGAAGATGATGTTCAGATACGGCAGGGCCTTGTAGTCGACCTCATCCATGAACCTGCCCACGGTGCTCCTGACCACCTGCTCGCGCCCGGGCACGCCGGCGTAGCAGACCACCGCGACAGGGGTGTAGGGGTCGTAGTTCTCGTTGAGCTGCTTGAAGAACAGCGGGAAGCTCAAGCCACAGGTGTAGGCCACCATCGCCGTCTGGAGCTTGGCCAGCTTGTCATTGGAATCCGTGCGGCCCTCGAAGTCGCCCATTGTCAGGATGACGGCATTGTTGCTGCCGCCGAAGGTCGGGCTCCACTTGATCGCGGCGCTGCCGGCCTCGAAGGCGCCCAGACCCGGGACGATCTCCGTGGGAACCTCCTCGGGCAGCATCTCCAGGTAGAAGGTGGTGCCGTAGACCATGCAGTCGCCCCACTGCAGGGAGGACACGACCTTGCCCTCCATCACGGCGTCCGCGATCTGCTTGACGGTGTCCTTGCGGAACTTGTCATTGCGTCTGGCCACCGCTCGGGCCAGGGGGTCCTCGATGGTCTCGGGGTCCAGACCGTACAGCACACGGCTCTCGTGGGGGCAGAAGATCACCGGACGCTGTCCGATCAGGTCGCCCCAGGCGTCGAGGTCGGTCCGCTCTTCCAGGACGAACAGGTCGGTGTTCTCGATGACCTTCAGCCCGCGCAGGGTCACCAGGTCCGGGTAAGTCCCCATGCCGACGAGGTAGAACTTGCCGGGCTTCGCGACCCCATCGGCCCCGCCACTATCGTCCGTGGCGGCGGCGGCCGCCGTCAGCGCCGGGCCGACCCAATTGCCCTCATGGGCGAAGGCTCCCCAGGCAGATACCAGCAGTGCGATCACCAAAGGCACAGTCAGTCTCATCTATCCCGTCCCTCCCGTCAGTTTCTGGTACGTCACCGGATCGGACAGGCCTGTCCGGCCCGGGTCAGGTCCGTTGGTCCGTCGGGCAGCCCCCGGCGGGGTCTACCGAGCCTGTCGGTAGAGTCCC
>CAYRFY010000304.1:0-8552 GCA_964423635.1 uncultured Armatimonadia bacterium
CGGTGTTGACCTCCTGCACGAGAGCCATCAGCTCGCGGGGTGGCATCGGGCGGGCCTGAGGGCGGCCGCGCTGCGGGCGCGTGCCCGGCCGACCGGGCATGCGCCCGGTACCGGGGCGGAGCCTGCCGGCCTGGGCCTGCAGCTCCTTCTGGAAATCCCCCAGCAGGGCGATGACCTTGTCCTTGTCGTGCAGGCGCGCGGCCTCGATGATCGCCTCGCGGATCTTGCGCAGCTTGTTGACGTTTCCGCCCATCTCGCTGAGCTTGAGGCCGGCCATATTGGCCTGCCCCACGGTCTGGGCCAGATCGGGATTGGCTTCGAAGAAGGCCATGGCGGCAGGGGGCAGATCGGCGGCCTCGGCCGCGGGGCCCTGAGTCCCGGCGCCTCCGGAGGGTCCGGGAGGCCCGGGCCTTCCGCCCCCGGCGCCCGGAGCCGCGGGGCCGCCCGGCGCCCCCGTGGGCCCGCCGAACACGCCGCCCCCCAGGCCGCCGGCCCCGGGCTTGCCACCGGCCTCGGCCGGTGCCACATCTCGCATGATATGGCTCAGTCGGTTGGTGGCAACGTCGTACTTGCCCTCATCGATGGCCCGGCGGATCGGGGCCAGCCGCTGCTCGATGGTGTCGGCGAATTCGGGGGAAGCCGTGAGTGAGACGGCCTGAACCGCGGCCTCCAGGGCCGCCTTCCTCTGCGCCGCCTGGGTATGGAAGTAGTACGCCGCGCCACCGGCGGCGGCGACGACCACCACCACGAGGGCGATGAGTACAGGCACCGCGAAAGAGCGCCTCCGGGCCGGAGCCGGCTCTGCCGCAGGCTCGTCCAGATCCGCCGGGGCGGACCGGGGAGCGGGCTCGCGGCCGTTGGCGGCGCCGGCGGCCACACTGTCGGCCACCTCCCACGGCAGTCGCGAGGAGGCCCACTGAGGAGACTCCCCGGAAGACTCCCGGGCCGCCGCTTCCACCTCGTCGACACTATCCACGGGGCCGGAGGCATCCTCCACCGGCACCCGGGCGGCCTCATCCGAGGGCTCCGAGCCTTCCTCGGCGGCCGGCCCGAGCACCTCGGGGTCGGTCTGCTCGTCCTGGGGGTCTCTGGTGTCCCAGTTGTCCACAGATCATGCTCTCCTGGTGCCGGGAGGCCCACAGGCCCACCCCGCATACCAATGCGGGGCTTGCCCGGCACGTCGCTATAGATGCGGTAGTTCGTCTCGACGACGCCGCGCCCTCCCGGAGGCGACCGTCGCCGCAATCCACGGGCGAGAGAAAGCCCGCCGAGCGCACGGGCGCATGGCCACGAGCGGGCGGGCTATGGAGTCTACTAACGCGATTGAGCCCCGTACTGTTCCTGTAAGGGCCGGGGCGGGAGGGGCCGGACCTTTGGCGGCGAGGCGGCCGGCGAGTCCAATCGCGGGACCGAGGCCCATCCCATCGTCGCTTCCGGCGGCCACCGGCGGCCGCTACCGGGACCGGGGGCGCCCGTGGCTCGAGGACCGGTTCCTTTTCTCGAAGAACTCGTCCGTAAGACCGGTGTTGATCTTGTACCCGCTGAACGACAGGCTCATGTGGCCGGGCTTCTCGGACCCCGCCACACCCTTGGGAATGGTGCAACTGACCTTCGTCGGCATCCAGAACCCCTGCACCTTCCGGTAGGCGAAGGTCACTCCGGCGATGAGGTCTTGGCCCCGCAGGATGTGGACCTTCTCCACCGTCCAGCGCGAACCGTTGATCCACAGCATCACCCGCGGCTGGTCCTCGGGCGCGACCGGCTTCTTGGGCACTATCTTCAGGCAGTGCAGCGGCTGCCCGCCCACGGTCTTCGTCCCGGCGAGCACCACCTTCGCGTCGTCCTTCACCTCTTTGGCGATGTCCCCAAACAGCAGGGCGCGCTTGGGGATCGCCACCAGTCCATTGGACTCGATGTATGTCTTGTCCGGGGGTTTGACATACACTTTGGCCTCCCGGTGGGGCATGTCCACGCCGGGGATGTCCGTGTCCACCGCGACCGTGGCGGTATAGTCGCGAATGCCCTTATGCAGCGTGGTGGCTTTGGCCAGTATCTCCATCGGGTCCGGCGCCGCCTGAGCGGCGACGGTGAACAGTACGCACAGAACCGTCAGCGGCAGGTATCGTCGCATAGGAAGACCTCCGAGGGAGTCCGCGGGTCGGTGGGTCGCGAGTCTCGGGTCAACGGCGCCCCCGAACCTCCGGGGGAGTCCGCGAGTCGGCCAGTCGCGAGTCTCGGGTCAACGGCCACGGCGATGACGGCGTCGCTGCCGTTGACGTCGACTCGCGACTCGCGACCCGCAGACTCGCGACCTTCCTCAACACGTCATGTCTCTGCGTACGAACACCGCCAGCGTCCCGGCGAGACAGGCTCCGGTGTAGGCCGCGACATAGCTAAGATCGGTGCCCACAGCGGCCCAGTCCACGGTACGCTTGAATACCTGGCCGTAGGCGTGGAAGTGGGTGGTCAGCAGGTAGGGTGAAAGCCACTCGAAGTATGGGATCACCTGGAGCGCGACGCTGACGATGAGAAAGCCCACGGTGACGCCGGCGGCGGTGAGCGGGTTGACAAAGACCGCGGAGCAAAACAGCGCGATAGCCGCCACGGCGCACATGGTCACGGCGGTGAGCGCGTAGGCCAGTGCAAGACGCTGAACGGCCTCGGTCTCAGCCAGGACGGTGAGGCCGTCGTTGACGGCAATGATGTCGCCACGCCTGAAGACGAGATACCCCAGGAGTAGGGAGAACAGGCCCAGGAACAGCACCAGCGTACCGGCATGGAAGAACGCCGCCAGGCTCTTGGCGACCACCACCGCCCAGCGGTGGACGGGCCGGGTCAGCAGCGTGCGCAGCGTGCCGCGCTGCGCCTCCCCGGCGATGAGTCCTCCCGCGATCATGCTGACGAGCAGCGGGAGGAAGACGTTCACCGCCACGGGCACCACGTCCAGGAGCAGGTAGGGGACCATGGGCCCGCTGAGGATCGAGCCCCCGACCACGAAGTCATCGCCGAACTGGTGGCGCACGTCGCGCATGGGCGGCCCCTCGGCCCAGATGCCCCAGACAAACAGACCACTGAAGGCGCCGAGGAGGATGTAGCCCACATAGGTGCCCCGCTGAGCGAACATCCGGACCAGCTCGCCGCGCAGGAGAGTGAGAAGTCTCATGGTGGGTGTCTACCGCATCATTCTCAGATAGAGGTCTTCCAGCGACGGCCGCTCGCGCTGCAGGGACGAGACCCGCAGCCCCGCAGCGACAAGAGCGGCATTGATGTCCGCGGCGCGGTCGCCGCCGGTGGTGACCCGTAGCACACCGTCCGCCTGCTGGACGCTCAGGTCGTCCCATAGGGCCGTCAGCACCTGCTCGGCCCGGGCGGGATCGTCGACCTCGATGGCGACGGCGGTCTCCGAAGCCGAGAGCAGATGTTTGACCTTGTCGCGCACCACGAGCTTGCCCTTGTTGATGATCGCGGCGTCGGTGCAGGTGAGCTCGATCTCGTGGAGGTGGTGGCTGGAGACGAAGACCGTTACATGCTCCGCCGCATTGACGCGCTGGATCAGGTCTCTGACCTCTACCACGCCCTGTGGGTCCAGGCCCGAGGCCGGCTCATCCAGGACCAGCAATTCGGGCCTGGGGATGAGGGCCTGGGCGATGCCGAGGCGTTGCTTCATGCCGTGGGAGTAGGTTCCGACCTTGTCCTTCTCCCGGCCCAACAGCCCCACCAGCTCGAGGACCTCATCGATTCGCCTGCGATCGACAGGGCCGGAGAGGGCGGCCAGGAGCTCGAGGTTGCGGCGGCCCGACTGGTACTCGTAGAAGGCGGGCTCCTCGACTAGAGCCCCCACGCGACCGTTGGCCCTGGAGGCCACCGTCCCCGCGGCCCGGCCGAGGAGGCGGGCATGTCCCGACGTCGGGCGCAGCAGTCCCAGGAGGATGCGGATCGTGGTGCTCTTGCCGGCCCCATTGGGGCCCAGAAACCCGAACACCTCGCCGCGCGTGACGGTCAGGTCGAGACCGTCCAGGGCAAGCTGCCTGCCATAGCGCTTCTGCAGGTTTCGTGCAAGGATGGCGGCTTCACTGTCCATCTGCATGGTTCCTTGGAGGTGGCCGGCACCTGCCGTGGCATTCTACCAGTCGCCCACGCGCCCGGGGAAGGACCCGTGGTCCCCGCCGGATCGCGGACACCGCAGCCCCATCCGCGGCGTCCGGGGGTCACTACGTTGGCCACCAGGATCGCGTTGCGACGGCTTTCTATTGCGCCCCGGGTCGGCGGCCGGGCAAGACTCGCCCCGTCCGGCCGGCGTAGGCCTCGTACCGGGCACCGAAATGCTCGCGCATCAGCCCCTCCTCCTGTCTGACGCGCACGAAGTAGAACGGGATCATCGTCACCAGCATCGACGGGCCGACGATCCAGTTGTGCAGGAGCAGCGCCTGCGCCAGAGCCCACAGGAAGTGGGCGGCATACATGGGGTGGCGGATGCGGCTGTAGACCCCCGTCGTCACGAGGCTTTGCCCCTCGCGGATCTCCGGGAACATCGACCATGCCCGGCCCAGGTCGGAATGTGAGCGCCACAGGAGCCACAGCGCGAGAGTGAAGAGGACGCAGCCCATCACCGTGGCGACGGCGCTCGGCCCGGGGGCGAGGAGAAGGTCGGCGGCTTTTGGCCAATCCGTGGTCAGGTGCAGCAGGGGAAGCACAAACATGCCCAGCGAGCTGAAGGCGACGGAAAGCACGTCGGAGGCAGTGCGTCGGCTCGCTATCAGACCCCTCGCGCGGCGGGGGCGGGCCTGGACGCGGCGGACCACGCAGCCGATTGACAGACCCGCGAGGTAGCAATAGTCCGATAGCTCCGGCGCCATGCCCGATTCCTCCACGGACCGGTTCGGCACCGGGGCCTGCGGCACCTCTCGCCGGTCCCGGAGACGGCGAAAGGGCCGGTCCCCGCCGATGGTGGCTCCACCACCGGCAGAGACCGGCCCTCAGGTACCGCTCGTTTTGGTCTGCACAGTCGGAGGGGTCGCATCCGCGGTAGAGGGCTCAAGCCGGGTAGTCGGCGGACGCCGACACCCGAGTAGCCGGGATAGAGGATGCTTCCCCGGTCGGGGCTAGTCCCGGTCCCACAGCTCCGGGGACGCCTTCAACGTCGAGAGCTTCATCCACTTGGAGTGACCGTCGACGAAGCCCACGTTATGCCCTTCGTTGTGCCGGTCGCTCATGTTCGCCCAGTAAGACTCGGCCAGTAGCGGCGGCGGCGGGTAGGCGCAGCCACGGTTGACCGTCCAGTTGATTTCCGCCGTCATAACGGTCTCTGCCGGCTTCTGGATCTTGGCCAGCGAGAAGGGGCCGTAGCTGTTGTCGGACGTGGCCCAACCGCCGAGATAGCGGTAGTTGTAGCCATAGCCTCCGGAGCCCGTCCAGCCGGTGCCGCCCTTGAGGGTCGGGTCGCTGGGGCAGGTGAAGATGTCCCAGTTCTTCACGTACGGCATGAGCACGTTGGGCCAGTAGCCCACGGCGTCACCGTACCAGTAGAAGGGGAGCAGCTCGTCGTAGTCCTGCACGTACATCAGCAGACAGATGCCAATCTGCTTGGAATTGCTCAGACAACTGGCCTGTCGGGCCTTCTCTCGCGCCCGGGCGAAGACCGGGAACAGGATTGCGGCCAGGATTGCGATGATCGCGATCACGACCAGCAGTTCGATCAGCGTGAAACCTCGACGTTTGACCATGGCACTCTCCTTTGCTAGGGGTTTGCTACGGTTACCAGTCTACCAGCCGGGTACCGGTTACATCAACTGCCTCCATCGCACATGCCCTGGGTATGTTTCGGAACATCAGGCACGCATGTAACACGGTTATCGACTTACGGCGCAGATATGTCGCCAGGGGGGCGGAGTTGCAGGGGAAACACATCTGCCCGGCAATTGCTGAGTCTCGTTTGCCCCCCGATTCGTGCCTTCTTTTCCGCGCGCCGTGTGGTACAATTGTTGGTGATCTGCGTGGAGCAGGTGAGCAACAGAGAGCGCCGGGAAGGAGGGTCGCCATGTCCGAGTTCGACCGCATCCGTCTGACGCAAACCACCTCCTGCGTGGGGTGAGCAGGTAAGCTCGGGGCGGCAGCCCTCTCGCAGGTTCTGCGGGACTTACCGGTCTTCGAGGACCCCAACCTCATCATCGGCCGCGAAACCGGCGACGATGCGGGCGTGTACGTTATTGCCCCCGATCAGGCGATCGTGTTCACCGTGGACTGCTTCATGCCCATCCACGACGACCCCTTCATCTTCGGGCAGATCGCGGCCGCCAACTCGCTCAGCGACTGCTGGGCCATGGGGGCGCGCCCGATCATGGCGGTGAACGTCTGCGGCTATCCGCAGCGCAGCCTCCCCCTGGAGCTCCTCGCCGAGATTCTCAAGGGCGGAGCCACCAAAGCGCTGGAGGCCGGGGTGCCGGTGGCCGGCGGGCATACCATGGACAACCCTGAGCCCTTCTACGGAATGGCCGTCACGGGCCTGATCCATCCGGAGCGCATCATCGCCAATACCGGCGCCCTGCCGGGCGACCGCATCGTCCTCACCAAACCTTTGGGCACCGGGATCGTCACCACCGCGATGATGAAGGATATCGCCACCGCGGGCGACCTCGAGGCGGCGACGGCCTCGATGACTCGGCTCAACAAGACCGCCTCCGAGGTCATGGTCCGCCTCGGAGCCCACGCGGCCACCGATGTCACCGGTTTCGGCCTCATCGGCCACGCCCGACGCATGGCGCAGGAGAGCGCAGTTTGCCTGCGGCTTGCCTGGGACAGCCTGCCCATCTTGCCGGGGGCACTGGAATACGCCACTCGGGGCATCAACACCGGAGGCGGGGTGGCGAACCGCGATTTCTACGAGACCTGGGCGGATTGGGGACCGGGATCCGAGGAGCAGATCGTGCTGGCCTGCGACCCGCAAACCTCCGGCGGATTGCTGATCTCCATGGCTTCCGAGACGGCGGAGGAGGCGGTGGACCAGATGCGCCGAGGCGGCACGGAGGCATGGGTGATCGGTGAGATCACCGAGGGCCCGAAGGGCAGCGTGCAGTTCTCCTGAGCACCCGCCGGCGGCGGGTGCCTTGCGAGCCCGGCGCCCAGAAGCGACGGAGGAAGCCGGCCCGACAGCGGCGAATACAACATTGCAGACAGATGGGGGCGGATGGTGCCCGGTGGTGCTCGCGGGCTTCAAACCCGTTGCGGGGCATCGAGAGGTGTCCCGGGTGAGTTCGATTCTCACACGCCCCCGCCAAGACGGCAGGAAACAGGGACGGCAACGACGGGCGAACGGTAGGGACGGCAGGACGGCAGCAACGGCGGCGACGGTCCCTCTGGGCGGCAGCAACGGCGGGGACGGCCGCCCCGGCTCGATTCTCCATCCCCACTTCCCTGGCCTACAATTCCACCACTCTGGCGCCCTGTGAGAGCGTCTCCGCCGTCATGTTGTAGATCGCGTCATGCAGGGCCACCTTGAAGGACCCGGGTCCCGCGGCGCCCTGCGCCGCCAGCTCCGCCGCATAGCCCAGGCAGGCCAAAGCGCCCGCCGCGGCCAGCACGTAGTCTGTCTCCACCGCGGCGAAGGCGGCCACCATCGCCGTCGAGGAGCACCCCGTTCCCGTCATCGTCGTCAGCCACGGGTCGCCGTTATCCACACCCAGGACCCTCTGCCCGTCGGTGATGAGGTCCCGGGCGCCGGTCATGGCCACCACGGCCCCCCAGCTCGCGGCGGCCCGCTTTGCCACACCCGGCGGGTCCTCCATCTCGCCGACACTCTCCACTCCCCTCACCTCCCCCCCCGCGCCCATCAGTGCGCCGATCTCCCCGGCATTGCCACGCACGATGTCCGGCCTGACTTCCGCCAGGATACGCAGATTGCTCTCCGTTCGGTAGCTCGTGGCCCCGGCGCCCACCGGGTCCAGCACCACCGGGATGCCGCGGCGCTTGGCCTCCTGCCCCGCGATGAGCATGGCCTCCACCCAGGAGGGCTCCAAAGTCCCGGGGTTGAGCACCAGCGCCCCGGCCAGCGCCACCATCTCGCGGACCTCCTCCTTCGCGTGTGCCATAACGGGTAGGGCGCCGACCTGGAGCGTCACATTGGCCGTGTCGTTCATCACCACGTAATTGGTGATCTGGTGCACCAAAGGCCTGCTGCCGCGAATCTTGGCCAAAGTCGCGCCGATAAGCTGACCCGTGTCGGACATCTGCACTCCTCCTTCTGTCGGGGAAGACTCGTGATGCGCGGTGAGGGAAGTCGACCCGCGGCATGTGTCTCAGCCCCTCCCCAGAAAATGGGGTCCAGGGGACAGGTCCCCTGGCGGGGTGCAGGGGCAGAGCCCCTGCGCCGTTTGGTCGTTCGCCGTTTGGCCGTTCGCGGTTCCGCCTTTACCCGTTCGCCCTGTCGATGATCTCGCGCAGTTGCTGCGCCGCGGCCCGAGGGTCTTCGGCCGCCATGATGGCCCGGACCACCGCAATGCCCGCGGCGCCGGCCCCAATGGCCTCGGCGGCGTTTTGATGGTTCATCCCGCCGATGG
>CAYRFY010000304.1:8562-9248 GCA_964423635.1 uncultured Armatimonadia bacterium
CCCTCGAACAGCAAAGGACGGCCGGTATCGGTCTTGGTGGGAGTGGAGAAGACGGGGCTGGCTCCGAGATAGTCGGCACCGGCGGCGATGGCGGGGGCGACCTCTTCCACCGCCTCCACGCTGACTCCGAGGATCCTGTGAGGGCCGATGAGGCGGCGCACCCGGTCGGCGGGGATATCGCTCTGGCCCACGTGCACACCGTCGGCGGCGGTCGCCAGCATCACGTCCACGCGGTCATTGATGATAAGCGGAATGCCGGCGGGACGGGTGACGGGCAGGAGCTCCTCGGCGATCTCGCAAAATCGCCCGCCGTGGGTATCCTTCTCCCGCAATTGCACGCAGGAGACGCCCCCGCTGATGGCCTCCGCCACGATGTCCACCATCGACCGACCCGCCGGGAGCGCCGGATCGGTGACGAGATAGAGCGAATAGTCGATGTTCATGCGGACTGTGTCCTCCCCCCGGGAGCGAGCATCCGTGCCTGTCGGCCACCGGGGCCGGGAAAGGGCAAGCCCGGCCACACGGAGGCGGCCGGGCCGAAAGGAGCACATGACGGAGACCGCCTACACGCGGCTCTCGGGACGGCTACTGAGTCGAGTCATCCGCGGCCGGCTTGCGCTTTCCGACGACCTTGACGATCACGAACACGATGGCCGCCAATATCACGAGGCCGATCCCGCCGAGAA
>CAYRFY010000305.1:0-3854 GCA_964423635.1 uncultured Armatimonadia bacterium
TCCGGCCAACTGGGCCCGACTTCCGCATAGGGAGGACCTGCCATCGCCGGCGGAAGCCCTGCCGGAGACGGAGCGTGCCGGCCGCTACATGGCCACAGAGGCGCACTGGGCCCCCGACGCCTCGGGCGCGATACTGGCGGGAGCGATGGAGACCACAGAGCTGCTCGCCACAGGAAACGGCCCTGCCGGTGCCCGCGCCCGATCGAGGGAGCTGTGGTGGGCCCCGTTGGGCGGCGACGCCCGGCTGCTGTCTCGACTCACCCGGATGGAAGGCGCTCCAGGGTACTGGGAAAGACCCTGGGCGGTGTTCCTTGCCGATCCGGACTGGTATCTCCACACCGTCCCGGTGGGCGGCGGTGACCGCCTCCTTCTGGAACGTTTGTCGTGCGGGCGGCAGTCGATACTGGTGGAGGCACCCGGACAGGAACTGGGCCCGGCGGCGGCATCACCGGACGGGCGCTGGGTCGGCGTGCTGTCGGTGCCGTCGCTTCCCTCCGGAGAGTACCACGAAGACGGCGACCCGGCGGCCCTGATGGTGGTCCGCTGGGACGGGGCGCAGTCGCGGATTGTGGCGACGGACGCGGGAATCGGCACCTCTGCGGGTTTCTCGCCCGACGGTCGGAGGCTGGCGTACGTCGACACCGGCGGGCGGGTGTGCGTCGTGGCGGTGGAGGGTGGCCCATCGCGGGTGGCCATCGAGGCCGACGGATGGGCGGCGCGGAGCGCCCCGATGTGGTCACCGGATGGCGAGAGCCTCGCGGCCGGCTGTCTGGACACGTGCGGCCCTGAGGGCCGATCCGCCGGCGTTGACCGGGTGATCTGGGCCCGGCTGGACGGCTCTGCCAACGGCTGGACACCGGGCGTGGAGCTGCGTGGCTGGCACGATGCCGAGAGCCTCGAGGTGGCGGCGCCGGGCTATGCCGAGGAGCCCGCAGCGGAGTACGAGCGTGTGGTGCGCCTCGGCCTCGACGGCTCGGACCGGGGCACTCTGTTGGGCCCGGAGTGGCTGCCCTGGGCGCCGGCGCTGTCGCCCGACGGGGAGCGCATCGCGGTCTTGGCCTGGCGGCCGCAGGGCCCGCCGGCGGTGGCGATCATCGAGGTCGCCTCCGCCGCTACTCGCTTCGTCGAGCCGCCCGCCGGCTGCGTGCTTCGGCGAGTAGGTTGGCAGGACGAGGACACGCTGTGGGTGGAGGTGGCTCCCGAGGGCGGAGGGCCTCCGGGCTACGCGCTGGACCTCGATAGCGGCGCTGCTACGCCCCTGGATGCCGTCCCCGAGCCGACTGCCCGACAACGCATTCCGCCGGTACGGGTCTCCGCGGAGGCGACGCTCTCACTGCTGGTGACCGAAGACGGCCAGGAGCGCTACCGGGAAGTGCTCAAGCTCCACCGGCCCCGGCCTACGGCGCCGACACTCCGGTGCGAGGGGGAAGGGCGATGACCGCGGCGAGGAGGCTGTGCACGCTGCTACTGGCCTGCGCCGGTCCCGCTCTGGCCCAAAGCGACGAGGGGTGGGCAACGCCGCCGCCTCCCGGGCTCTCGCGGCTGACCTACCGCGCCGAGAGCGCCGCCACTCCGCACGCCCCCGGCCCCGGCGAGATGGTGATAGTCAGCACGGAGCAGCACGAGATCAGCCTGTTCTCGTGCTACTACAGCCTGGAGGCCGCGGGCGTCCCGATCTACGTCACCGCGGACGCCATGCTGCACCTGTGGGCCTCGGTCTACCGGCAGGCCGTGGCCGTGGTGGAGCGTCAGGCGCCCGAGCGCCGCGCGAGCCTGGCGCTACCGGAGCTTGCGCCGGGCGGGAGCATCGCCGGATACGCACTCTCTGGGCTGGCTGTGGGAGCGGCACTGGGCTCGGACCTTTCGGCCCAGCCGGAAGCCGCGGTCCGCAACGCCCTGCCCACAGAGGGCGTGCCGGGGGCGTGGGTCGCCACCCTGCGCGCTCTCTTCCAGCAGCCCGAGGGCCTGCCGCCCTTCGCCCGGACGGAGGCCTATCGCGCCAAGCAGCTCAATTGCTGCCTGGCCAGTTGGGTGCAGATGAACGCCGTCGGCGCCGGGGAGCAAGGCTCATGGGGTGAAGGCACGGCCCGGGGCGGCTGCTCGGGCCTCGTGGAGCCGCTGCCCGGGTTCTTCTCCTCCTATACGCGGATGTGCGGCGAGTTGGCTGACCTGCTGATGCAGTGTGGGATTGGCGGCCCTCCCCTGCGGAGCCTGCAGCTCCTGCAGGAGAAGGCGGAGGTCTTTCGGCGTTGCGCCGAGGACGAGCTGGCGGGCCGGGACACCTCGTGGGCGGCTATCGATGTCGGCCGCTTCGGGAGTCTGATCGATCACCTCTGCCTCGACAGCCCCGTGGCCGTGGTGACCATGGGCGCCGGTGGAGGCAGGGCGCTCAGCATCGGCAGCGGTGGCTTCCGCCGCATCCTCGTGGGCTACGAGCAGGACGGCAAGCCTGCCGTGGCGCAGGGGTGGGTGGGCAGCTACTACGAGCTTGCGGAGCCGGCCCCGCCCCACGAACAGTGGGAGAAGCTGCTGCAGAGCACCTACGCTCAGCCGCAGCCGCCGTCCTGGCTGGCGGCGCTGTCCGCTCGCCCGGAGGAGGCGGAAGCCCCGCAGTCTGCAGAGCTTGCTCGGATCGAGCGCGACTTGGTCGCCGGGAATTGGGAAGCGGGCATCCAGGCGGCGGATGCGCTGATCTCGCGAGGGCGGGAGACCGAGTGGGCGCCGCAGGCGGTGCTGCTGGTGGGCAAGTACCTGGCCGATGCCGGCCGCGATGCCGAGGCCATGGAGTATCTGGAGCGCGCGCGCCCCCTGAGGGGCTGTGACGCTCGGGATGAGGCGCTGGACCTGCAGGAGATGCGCCGGCAGGCCCTGCAGAGCGAGGAGCGCCGGGAGCCGCAGAGGAGGGTCCTGCAGGAGGCCCTCGCGGCCACGGAACCCGTGGCCGGGCTCAGCGCCGAGGATGATGTGCAGCGACAGGACCGCCGGGCCAAGGCACTGCTGGAGGCGGTGATCTCGGCGCCACGCCGCGGCCCGGAGAGCCGCGGGCTGCTGGACGAGGTCCTGCTGCAGTGCCCGCAGTCGGGGTACGTGCCGTACGCCGAGCTGCTGGTGGCTCTGCCTGACTGGCTGCCCCCGAGCCCAGTCGAGGCGGAGGCCCTCTCGAGGGAGGCGCTGGCCCCCAGGCGCGACGCGCTACAGGTCGTGGCCCACAGGTACTCCGGCAGCGCCGTCGGACGCGCGGCGCGCTTCGCGATCGTGGGCATCCGTCTGACCGAACGCGACTACGAGACGGCCTACAGCGAGGCCAATGACCTGCTGGCTCAAGCGGATCCCGACCCGGAGCCCTACCCCCTGAGCGCCGGGATGCTCGGGAGGTGGTGGAGTAGCCTGCCCATGGACGACCACTCCCTGCGCCCGGCGCTGGTCAGAGCCCTCCTGCCGCGGGCGTGCCTGGACGGGGACGTGCGCCGCGTTCGCGAGCTGGTCGGGCCGGCCGAGCAGGACAGGATGCTCTCAGGGAGTGATGAGGTCTCCGGCGCCGCGCTGCTGGGCCACCTGGCCGACGAGCCCGAGGCGCTGCAGGCCGTCCTACCCCTGCTCGCTCCGTCAAGGAGCTACTGCCCGGCGCGACTGCTGCTCGTGGCGTGGGATGACGAGCGGCGGATGAAGCTCGCTGAGAGCATCGTCCATCGCTATCCGCAGAGCAAGGCCGCTCCGGTGGCGCTATACCTGCTTTGTGGGCGCGGTGAGCCGTGGCAGCCGACGCGTCCCACGCCCACCACGGAGCGGGCACAGGCCGCGCTGGCTCAGCAGTACCCCGAGTCAGCGGAGAACGTCGCCGCTCAGTTCATCGT
>CAYRFY010000305.1:3864-9209 GCA_964423635.1 uncultured Armatimonadia bacterium
GGCGGTGGAGGCCGGTCACCTCCGCGCCGCCGATCGCCTCAGCCGCGAGCTCACGGCCCGCCACGAGGCGGCGCCTCCCGGCAGCGCCCGGAAAGCGTACCTGAGGTGGCTCGCAGACCAGGGCCCTCGCTACTACTCAGATGCCGACGAGACGGTTGCAGAGTGGAAGCAGCGGTTCGGCGACCTGATCGCGCGGGCCAAGGTCACGGACGCTGAGCTGGAGGCCTGCGCGGATACGGATGCGGACGCGGATGCGCTGGCCGGACTGCTTCTGGAACGTCTCCCGGACCAACAGGTTCAGGTCATGCTCGCCCTGTGGGACGATGCCGACCTGGAAGACGAGGCGGAGGCGGCCATCGCGGCCCATCCCGATAATCCGCTGACCTCCGGGCTTCGCCTGCGCATCGGCTCCATGGCGCATTTGGCGGTCATCATCGCGGCGGGGCCACAGGAGCCGCACTTCGCGGAGGCCGTGGAGGCCTTCATGGCCCTGGAGTCCGCGTGCTGTTGGACACTGGACGAGGCCCTCACGCGCTACGGCGCCCTGGCCGCCCAGTACCCCGGCTCGGAGGTGGAGGTCCTGGCCGCGGCAGGCATGGCCGCCGCCTGCCTGCGCCGGAACCGTCCCGAGCAGGCCCTGGAGATCGTCGAGGAGGCGATGGGGAAGCTCGCGGCGGAGCGACCCTTCCTCGAGCGCCTGGAGGCCCAGAGGGCCAACGCACGAAACCAGATCGCCGCCAAGCGCGATGGGACGCGGATGGCGGCCTGGTCCTGCGCCACAGGACTGCTCACCCATACGGACTTCGGGTCCGCGCTGTCCCGGGATTCCGCCCGGCTCTATGCCGTGACCGGCCCCTGGGAGCAGGGCCGGCATGCTCGGGCCGTGGACCGCAAAACGGGTCGGCTTGTGTGGACCTCCGCCGTCGGCGATGTGGCAACGCTTGAGGCCGGAGGAGACCGGGTCTTCTATGCCACCGCCCACGGGAGTGTCGGTTGCCTGGAGGCCGCGACAGGAGCCCCCCTGTGGCACAGGAACCTGGGCCCTGCGCGGGTCGGGTACAGCTTCCTTCACTACAGGCCGTCCGAGCTGGTAGTGCTGTGGGACCAGAGCGTGCTGTTTGGCCTGCACGCCGAGACCGGGGAGTTCGGGTGGCGGCGCGACCTGCCCCTGTGTGGGTCCGGCTACAAGAGCCACCGGCCCCCAATCGTCTCTGTGCGTGATGACCTGATCGTTTGTTGGGGCAGTGGGCCCTCGATGTGTGGTTGGCCCTGCGACGGCCGCGAGCGTCTGTGGTCGGTCCCGCTCGAGCGTCTGCTGCCCGAACTCCCTGCCTACTGCGAAGACGAACCACTACCCCTGGCACGATGTGGAGACACCGTGGCGCTCGCGGGCGAGACAGTCCGGGGGCCAGTCCTGCTCGGACTGGATGCGCACAGCGGCCGGGTGCGGTGGCAAACCGCGCTGCCCGGGGGCATGGACCTGTTCATGGATGCCAGCGAGGCGGCCGGGGCCCCGCTGGTGCGGCTCGAGCGCGGCCTCGCCGAGTGCAGCCCTCACGATGGCTCTGTCCGCTGGTCGCTCCCCTTGCCGCAAGGGGGCGGCTATGGAGGGCTTGCGGCCACGCCCTCTTTCGTTGCCGTGGCCGCCGATCGGAGCATTCTGATCGTCCACCGCGAGAGCGGCCACGTGAGCCATGTGGTCGAGACCATCAGATCGCCCTGGTACCTGGTGGCGGAGGAAGACGAGGGCGCCCTGTACCTGTACGTCTTCCACGAGCAGGGCATCGACGCCTACGACGTGGACGCCGGTGGCCCGTGACCGTGCTTCCCTGCCTCGGTGCTCCATGCCATTGGCCGTTTGTGCCGCTTGCAGCCGGCAGATTTGCCTTCAGGAGGCCACCAATGCTCCGCATCCACCGGCCCACCGTTGCACTCTCCGCTCTCGCCGGATTGCTCCTTGCCGTCGCCTTCCCCGCGTCTGCCGTTGAGCTCACGATCTCCTCCACCCCTCCGGGTGCCGAGGTCTTCGCCTCACCCGTGGATGAACCCGTCATCTACAAGAAGGGCGTCACACCGTGCACCATCACACTTTCCGATGACCGCGGCCCCCACACACTGCTTCTGCGGAAGGTGGGGTACTTCGACTGCTATCGTCGGGCCGCCGCCGGGGTGCTGGAGGTGGCCCTGGCGTCCCGGGACGACCCGGCGGCCTGGGCGCACGTGCCCAGGCTGGATGACACCAGCCGCGCCTGGCCACCTACCGTAGGCGACGAGCCGGATCTGCCGACGCGGGCGTCTCGGCCGCGTGTGCACTGGTGCCGCTTTGCCCCGGACGCCTCCGGCGTCGCCCTCCGTGGCCACGCGGGCAATGAACCCCTGGTTGCCCTGGGGCTGGCGAGGCCCGGCGAGAACCGGGAGGCCTCCGAGCTGTGGTGGGTGCCCTTGCGGGGCGAGGCAAGCCTTCTTTGGCGCACCGTCTCGGCTCCAGGGAGAGCATTGGGGTTCTTTGCCGATGCCGACTTCGCACCCAATTCCAACTGGCTGGTGCACTCGGCCTACGTCAACAACCGCGAGCGCCTTGACCTGCTGCGCCTGTCGGACCGCAAGCGCATCACCATCGCGGCGGATCGAGACGAGTCCCTCTACTGGCCGGTTTTCTCTGGCGACGGCCGCCGGATCGCCTGCGTGGGCCAGTCGACACGGGGCAACCTGCTGGGCCCGATGGTGGCCTACCGGTCGGCCGCCATCGAGGTCATGGCCTGGGACGGCTCCGGGCGCCACCTCGTGGCGCAGGACGCGTGTATCTACACCCCGCCCGCGTTCTCGCCGGACGGGTCGGAGGTGGCCTTCGTGACCTCCTCCGGTCAGATCGCCGTCGTGCGCCTGGAGACAAAGCAGGTGCGCACCGTCGCCCACCGCAAGCCCTGGTGGCCGCTGGAGGCTCCCGTCTGGTCTCCGGATGGCACGAAGCTCGCGTACAGCGCCTTCCAAAGCGCGGCGCCCGATTCCCCCGAGCAGGTCGATGATGACTACCCGCGGCGGACGCTCTGGGTTACGGCGGACGGCGCGGAGAGGGGCGAGATCCCGGGTGTCGAGCTGCACGGCTGGCATGACAACGCCGATCTGGATGTGTACGCCTCGGGCTACAGCCTCGACTCCGGCGCGGCCATGCGCCGCCTGCTCCAGGTCGACCTGGCGGGCGGGCAAGTCCGCGTCCTGCGTCAGACCGAGGCGCTGCTGGACTCCCCGGAGCTGTCGCCGGACGGCAAGAGCGTCGCAGCCATGGGCCGCCGGCCGGACAAGGCGCCCGCCGTCGCCGTGGTGAACACGACCTCGGGACGGGTGCGTTGGGTTGAGCTTCCCTCTGTCGCGAAGGGGGCGGGCTCTGCGGCCGTCGGTGGGGCGGGGCCCGATGCCGTCGGTGGGGCGGGCTTTCCAGCCCGCCAGTCGTCAGCGGGCTCTCCGGCCCGCCAGGCACAGCTCACTCTCTCCTTGCCTCCGTCCTACCGTCTCCACTGGCTCGAGCCCGCGGCCGTCCTGCTGGCGATGCCCGACGGCTCCCAGTATGTCATCGACACGGAGACACTCACTGCAGAGCCCACCTCCGGCACCGCTCTGCCCACAGTCGCGCCGCTGTACGACCCGCCCGCGGTGTGCCTTGACGGGGACCTGTACTTCAGCGACCCCGCCAAGCCCAATCCTCGCCGCTGGCTGACGGCCTTCGCCTGGTACGGCCCGCTGGCACCCACCACGTATTGGGAGGGAGTATCACGATGAGAAGCCTCGATCGGCTGTTTCTTGTCGCCGGCTGTGTCACGCTATTTGGCCACGGTGCTTTCGCCTGGCTCGACGGAGCGCTGCCGCCATCACCGGAGGAGCAGTTTCTCAGCCAGGTGAAGCCCACCGATGCCGAGCTGGATCGGCTGGAGGCCGAGCAGACGCTGGTGCTGTCGGCCGAGGCGTCCCGGCAGGCCTACGACTGCAGCTTTGCCGGGGGCACGCTGCTTCCCAGCTACATCACCGCCGACGCCATGCTGTACCTGTGGTATGACGCCTACCTGCAGGCCGTCGCGGCGGCCGAGGAGCAGCACCTCAAGCCCGCGTTGCGCCTGACCTGCAGCGGCCTGCTGACAGCGACCGAGCGTTTCCGCGCCGCAAAAGACGAGCCCGCTGTACAACACAACGAGGCCCTGCTGCGGAAGGCGTGCTCGCTCCTGGAGACTGAAGAGGCAGCGGCTCCGGTGGTCGGGACCCCGGCGACGCCCGCCGCAACCGGGCACCTCGCCCGTGGGTACCGGGGCGCCGTGGCCCTGCTGCAGCAGTGTGTCCCGGCATCCGGCGATGACGGTCAGTTGCGCCGCGCGCTGTTGCTCTCGCTGGCTCTCAAGTCCGACAGGCGCCTGGCGGAGAGCTACGCGCACCTGTCGGAGATGCTCCGGTACCTCTACGGCCCCCGGGAGGCGATGGGCCTCGATGAGCTTGCGGCCCGGGCCGACGAGGTCTGGGGGGCGGACTGGACGCGCGAGAGCCTCGCCGATCTGGGTCGCCTGCGCGCGGCGCTGGGCGGAGGGGGCAAGAGCGTCGCCGCCCTTCCGGCCGCCCGGGCCCTGGAGCAGTACGCCTTCTCCCAGACCCCTGCGTCGGGCGGGGGCCTGGAACTGACCGCCGCCGTGCCGAGGGGGGCGCCTTCGCCGCAGGTGGCGCAGTATGCGCCACTGCAAAGCGCCTGGATCGAGACCCTGCGGCGCCTGCAAGACGAGCCTGCGGGTCTTCCGGCCTTCGCGCGCACAAGAGCCTACTCCGCGCGGATGCTCAACTGCAGCGTGGTGGGCTGGGTGCAGTTGCGCCACGCGCCCACCGGGGACGCGGTGAGGGTCGAAAGCTGTCACAGCGCCGGGGCCAACAGCGGCATCGTCGAGCCTTTGCCTGAGTTCTTCTCCGCCTACGCCCGCCTGTGTGGTGAGCTGCGGGGCAGACTGGCCCAGTGGGAGGTTGGCGGCCCGGCGCTGCGAGTGGTGGCGGAACTGGAGGGCGATGCGGAGGCTCTCGCCCGTTGCGCCGAGGATCAGCTAACCGGCAGGGACATCTCATGGGCGGCGGACGTGACGTGGCGCCGCGCCCGGCGGATCGCCCGCCTGTGCGAGAACACGCCGCTGGCCGTGGCGGGACCCTCCACCGACATGAAAGCCGGGCAGGTGTCCCATCCGGCGGCCGGGCCGCTGCGGTGCGTGCTGGTCAGGTACCAGGACCGGGGTACCCCGCGGCTGGCCGTGGGCTGGGTCGGGAGCGCCTATGAGGTCGGTCGCCCCGGCGCCCTGAACGCCGGGGAGTTCCGCGATTGCCTG
>CAYRFY010000306.1:0-9198 GCA_964423635.1 uncultured Armatimonadia bacterium
GCGACCCCAGAACTTGATTCATCTGTGCACAAGTCGGTGCATATAGGCATCTAGATGAGCAGACGTTCGCCGCCGCCGGTTGGGTCGCCGCGTGCGAAAAAAAGCGGGCCGGCTCGCGGTGAGACTACCCGTCGGTTGTCGCGGTCTTTGTCACTTGCCAGGAGAGACGCTGAAGGCCGTCGGCGGCCTCGATATTGGCCGGATACTGGCTGAGGGCGATGCGGTATTGGGCGATGGCCTCGTGGGGCCTGCCCTGCACCTCGTAGACCTGCCCGAGATGGGCGCGGGTATCGGCCTGCTTCCTGGCGTCGTCAGGTGGCGCACTCTTCAGGGCCGCCTGCAGTGCTTCCTCCGCGGCCCGCCACTTGGCCTGGCCGGAGTAAGATGCGGCCAGGAGGCGCTGGGCCTCGTAGAAGTCGGTGCGCTGCTCCAGAACCTCACCCAGCGTGGCGATCGCGCGCTCATAGGCCTTCTGTTCGTGCTGGGTGCGGGCGATCAGGTACATCACATAGGGTCTTTGGCTGCCGGTATTGGCGATACTGGCCCGCGGGATGAGCTCCAGGGCTCGAGCGTACTCCGCCTGAGCCCGACCCCAAGAGCGCAGACCGTACATGGCATTGCCCAGGTTCACGTAGGACTGGAAATCCTTGGGCGCCGCGTCGATGGCCTGGGTGAAATCCTCCGCCGCCGCCACACATTCATTCCGGCGGTACTTGACGAGGCCCGAGAGGTTCAGAGCGACCACGTGCTTGCGGTCGATCTGGAGGGCCTTCTTCGCCGCGGCCTCGGCCTTGTCGTTGTCGTCCATGCCGTAGTAGGCCCTGGCCAACTGTGCCCAGAGGTCTGGATCGTCGGGGCGCAGGGCGAGTGCCTCCTCCTCCAGAAGGGCGCGGGCGGCCTCGAGGTCGTCCTGCTTGTCGGCAGGGCTGCTCGCCCGCTCGCCGCGGTCAACCAGCGCCTGGGCCTTGTGGGCAAGGGCGGGAACGTGGGCGGGGTCGAACTTCAATGCCTTATCGAAGGCCTCAATGGCTTCCTTGTGGGTGTGAGAGTAGATCCCGGCGGTCTCATCGGTGGAGTACGTGTTGGCCTGGTACAGGTACAGCTCGCCGAGGCCGTCGAACACGCGGGCCATGACCTCATCGGGTTCCGGCGGGGCCAGCAGGTCGTCGATGTTGGCGTCGCGGGCGATGCCGGCGACATACAGGGCTCTGCCATAGCCATCCCACTGCTCGGGGTCGGTGATGGGCTCCTCTTTGGAGCCTTCGCCCTCCGCGGCGGTGAACTGGTTGATGGCCTGGAGCAGGAGTCCCTTGTCCTCGAAGAGCTGCTTCCCATTGAGGAAGTAGGAGCGTCCCAGGCGTGCCCAGGCATCGGGATCGTCGGGGGAGCCGTCCCCCTCCCGGGGCTTCATGGCGCGGCGATAGGTGTTGCGTGCGGTGGCCCAATCGCCGACGCCGGCGTAGGCGTCGCCGAGAGCCTTGTTCAGTTCCGGCCACAGGTGGCGATTGAGGGCGAAGTCCTGAGCCCTGTGGTACTGCTCGCTGATCTGCTCGAGGGTGTCACTGGCCGGACGGCGCAGGGCGCGCCGCAGCTCCCAGAGCTCCTTGCGCAATTGGTCCCAGTCCTCCAGAATCATGGAGGCCTTCTGAGGGTCATCGGGATCGGTGCCGAGGTACTGTAGCCGGAGCAGGTGGTAGATCTCATCCGACCACTTCTCCAGTACGCTCCGCGCGCCTGTGAAGGTATCAATGGCTTCGGAATACTGTCTGCGTGCCGCCTGGGTGAGTCCGACATAGTAGGCGGCCTCAGTGTAGAGGGGCTCTTCGGCGAGGACACGGCGCATCATGGTCATCGTGTCCTCGTAGTCGCCGGCCTTGTAGGCAACGCGGCCCAGGGCCACTCGTACGGCACTGCGGTCCAATAGCGTCCGGAGGCCGAGCTCCTCGCGGTAGAGGTCCGAGGCGCGGTTAAGCTGATGGCGGTCCTCGTAGATGCGCCCCAGGTACATGCGGGTGCCGGTCCTGGCGGGTGCCATCTCGAGGGCCTTGCGCAGAGACGCTTCCGCATCGGAATAGTCCCTGGCTCCCGTGGCTGTCCGTGTGGCGAGGCTCTGGTACACGAGTTCGAACTGCGCAGCTCCGAGGTAGAACCAGGCCACCTCGGACTCCGGCTGGGCCGCCACGGCCTTCTGGAGGTCCTCCACCGCCCTGTCGTACTCACCAGCCTGGAATCTTTCGTGCCCACTGATGAAGTAGTCCGACTGTCCCTGTGCCAATACCCAGGAGGCAGGCAGCACACAGCAGACAGCCGTCAGGACTACGACAACGAGGCGTCGCGCCCTCGTCATCGGACAGCTCCCCTTTGTCGTACAAATGGCGTTTCTGGCCGGTCGCATTATATGGCAATAGCTACATGGTGTCAACGCGACCGACCGTGCACGGGGCTCGCTCTCTTCCGGCACGGACGACTGAGCTTGATGGATGTTTCGCCGTCGTGGGTGCGGTGGCCTCCCTCAGTTCGGGTGATCTTTCAGAGTCTTCTCATGCGGGGGCGGAAGGGTGGCACGGGGCTCGGGCGAGATCGGCGGGCACTTGACCACCGTCTGCAAACGCGGTACCCTCCCCGCGGCATCTCACGCTCCGGCTGCCCGGGAGCCTGTCGGCTGAATCAACTGGGCCGCCTACGTGCCCCGGTGCCATGGCTCGAAGCGCGTAGGATAAGTGGCGCTATGGTCTCAGGCCTGTCTTGCGTCGGCACTGAGGACGTGACCCAACAGGGGACGTCACACTGCCGCCGGCACCCGAGGGTGCAAGAGCACTTCACCGACAGGCTGCGGAGGGACCCGACGATGGCTGTGTTCCATTACAGCGGCACCGACGAGGAGGGTGCGCCGGTATCGGGCACCGTCGAGGCCCACTCGCGGGCCAATGCCACCCACCAGCTTCGCGAGCGGGGCATCTGGATCCGGAAGCTGGAGGAGGCGAAAAGTGCGGGGCGGGGGGGAGAGCCGCCGGAGCAGGGCGGGGTGCGTTTCTCGCCGCTGTATGGTCTGTGGCCCATCTCGGCGGGCACGATGGGCAACTTCTACGAGCAGATGGCCAATTTGTTCCGCGCGGGCGTGGGCATGCAGAGCCTGGTTCAGGATACCGCGGCGCGCGTGGGTAGCGGCCGGCTGAAGGCGATCTTGCTTCAGGTGGCCCCGGCGGTGGCGGCCGGGGGCCTGCTCTCGCAGCAACTGGCCCGGTACCCTCAGGTCTTTCCGCGAGCCGCTGTGGGAATGCTTCGGGCGGGCGAGATCACCGGCAACCTGGACGAGTTGGCCAAAGACCTGGCCGAGGAGTACATGAACCAGCAGCGCGGCTGGTGGTATGTGGCCGCGGCTAAGGTGTACTTCTCCATCGTCGCCCTGTTGGTGGTGCTGGTGCCCAGCTTTCCCATGATCATCGGCCACGGCACGGTGGTGCAGGGGATCGCGTGGTGGGGCCGGTACGTGGCGGCACAGGTCCTGCCGTGGATCGCGCTGGTGGTGGGCATCTGGCTGGTTCTGCGTGTGGTGTGGGGCCTGCCGCACCTTGCTGCGCTCCGCGACCGGCTTGACTTCAGTCTGCCCTTTCGGGGGAACCTGACGCGGAAGTCCGGCCTGGCGCGATTCTATAAGGTACTGCAACTGTGCGTGCGGGCGGGTGTCGATTTCCCTGTGGCGCTGGAGACGGCCGCCGAGGCCGCGGGCAATGGGGTCATGGTCGGTCGGCTCATGCAGGCGGCGGCCCGGGTCCGAGGTGGCGTGCCACTGTATGAGGCGTTGGTCACCTGCGGCCTGATGTCCCGAGAGGCCCTGGGACTGCTAAGCTCGGCCGAGGCCTCCGGGAGCTTCGACGAGACCTTGCCCCGCATGGTGGACCAGGCGCGGACGAGCCGGGATGGGACGGCGAAGTCACTGCGTGTGGGGGGCCTGGTTTCCGTCTACGCGCTGGCTTCGGTGGCGGTGCTGATCGCGGCGGTGATCGGCTACCGCAACCTGTACTCAGCGATGGCACAAGCCGCAGGCTTCACTCTCGAGGAACTCCTACAATGACACGATACAGATGCTGCTTGGTCGCGACTGTGGTGATGCTGGTGTGGGGCGCGTGCGCCTTCGCCGCCACCTTCTCCTTCGATAGTCCCGATGCCGGCTGGCAGACGGTTGCCGGGCATGTGGGCTGGGCCGAGGATCAGGTGGCCGGGCCGGCCTTCTGTCTTGCGCTCAGCGGCACCGAAGACGACGGTGCGTGGGCGGTATCGCCGCCGGTGGGCGAGGTCGTGCGCGGGCGACCGGTGGACATCATCGTCCGCCTCCGCCGAGAGGTTGGGCCGGCGCGCTTTGCCCTGTCCTTGGTGGACGGCGGGCGGGTCCCGGCGGCGCCACTGCTGTACGAGGGTGTCGTAGCCGACGATGCCGCATGGCACGAGCTGCGACTGACCGTGATGACTGGGCTTGCGGCGCCCTGCGTGGCGGTGGGAGTCGTGGGCGGTTCGGGGCGCTGGCTGGTGGACGAGATCGCGCTGGCGCCATCTTCCGTCCCCTCCGCTACGGAGCCGGTGCCCGAGGCGCTCAGGCCCGTCTATGCCCCGACGCTTCCGGTGGGCTGGCAGCCCGAGGGCGACATGGACAGCGAGGTTCGCCGTGTGGGGGGAGAGAGCCGCTTTCTGCGCGTGGGGCCGCTGGAGCTGCGCCCGTCCCGGGAGATCGCGGTTCGCCGCGGTGACCGGGGCAGCCTGGAATTGGATGTGTTCAGCCGATCACCGGGTCCCACGGCCCTGACGCTGGAGATCAGCGGGCCTCCCGGCATCTGCAGCGAGATCACGACCCTCGAGGTGCCTGCGCGCCAGATGGTGGTTGTCCGGCTGCCGGTGCAGCCACTGTGGGCGGGGAGCCACTCGCTGCTGCTGAAGGCCTCCACCGACGGGGACAGCAAGCAGATGCCGCTGCAGGTGGAGGCCTCCCGGTACTGGCCGACGCTGGGCGCCACGTGGCCGGTGGGCGCAGACCCCGGGGCATACCCCGCCGCCGGCACCGACGGCGGGGTGCAGTTTCACCATGTCACCGCGCCTGCCGGCGCCGAGCAGGCGGTTTTGGCGGGTCTGGCGGCGGCCGGGGCCGATGTGGGAGTGACGTGGGAAGGCGGCCAGGAGGCGGCCATTCGGGCGCTGGGGGCGCTTCCGGAGGCCCTGGCGCCTCAGGTCAGCGTGCTGGGCCTGCGGGCCGAGTCGACCGACGACTGCGGGCTGTTCGTGGACGCGGTGAAGGCCGACAGGTCAGACGCCGTCCTGCTCAGCATCCCCTTCGACCTCCATACCACCCCGTCGGGTCTGCGCGGAGATGAGCGTCTGGATCGCGAGCTTGCCGGGGCGCAGGTGGCTCGGGCGGATGCACTCCATGTCCGCCTTCCTGAGCCGCCGGCCTCCGTGGTTGTGCGTCAGCTTGTGGACGAGATCCCCTCCGAGGGCCCGCTGAGCTGCTGGGAGGCGCTGGAAGCCGCCTGGAGTCTGGAAGCCCTCAGACAGCAACTGTGGGACAGTGATGCCGCTCTGCCGCTCTTCGCCGAACTGCGAAGCGGCGGCGGCACCGGCGACGCCGCGCTGGACGCACTGATTGCCTCGCGCGCGGTTCTTCAGGTGTTCTTGGCGGGAGCCAATGCGGTAACGGCTCCCGCGGTGGCCCTCGAGGGCGGCTCGCCCTGCCTTTGGGACGCCCGGGGGGAGGGCACGCCTCTTTTGCAGGCGTTCTCCGAGCTGACCCGCGAGCTGGCTTCGGCACGTCTGGCCGCGACCGTTCCGGGAACCGATATCGCCGCCTGCGAGCCGGGCAAGCCCATCACCTTTCGCCCGTTCATCCGGGGCAATGAGGGCGTGCTTTTTCTGCGCAACAATACCCAGCGGCGCCAACGTCTGGCCGTGGAGGTACGCAGACAGCCCGCCTCGCAACGGCTCCTGCGTCTGTCCTATCCCGGAGAGACCGTGCAGCGAGAGTACTCGCCGTCCTTCGTGTGGAGCGAGCTGGCCCTGCACTACCGTCGCCCGGCAATCTACATAGATATGGATCCCCTGCAGGTGGCGGTGTTGTCGCTGCATTTCTACTCGAGTTCGGGAACGTGGCTGCGCGAAGTGGGGCCGCGCCCGGCGGACCCCGAGAAGCCGCACCCGATGGATATGGACGAGTTCAACAGTACCCTCGAGAAGTACTGAGCCGGCTCGGTGGCGGAGCGACAAAGGAATCTCCCCGGTATTCAGTGAACTCTACCTTACAGTAGTTGTTAGAGAACCTATACATGCCCGGCGGCGTCCAACAGCGGAGAGTGCGGTGCGGCCGGATAGTCTGCGCCCGGGGGCAGGCCGGCAGAGCCCCCGGGGAGGATGGCCGCCCGCGACGGTTGATGAGACGCGCACGACAAGAGGAGGCAGTGCATGAAACGATGCCTGTGGATGGTCCTCACGGGCCTGCTCGCGGCCGGGGTCGCCGGAGCGGCCGAGGAGGGGGAAAAGTCGGCAGTCGAGGCCAACCGACTTGTTTTCGTGGACGAATGGGTGGCAGGGGATCTGGCGGCCTACGGCAAGGCCCTGTCGGGGTTGGCTACAATCAAGCCCGGCGGCCTCGTCGCCGAGCCCGCCTACGGCGAGGCGAAGGTGCGCTATGCCACCTTCCGCTTCCGCGCATCGGAGCAGGAGACGGTGGCCTGCGTCATTGCCCTGGTCGAGGCGGATAACGGCGACAGTACGCTGTATGTGGACGGGAACGCGGACGGCAGGCTGACGGCCGAGGAGAAGGCCGAGGTGGCCGGGGAGCAGCAGCGTCCCCCGGACTTCGGCGCCGCCGGTGAGCACATCTGGCTGGCGAAGGCCACCAGGCCCTACGAGCGATTGCTCGCCTTCCGGCTGAGCCCCTTCGGGGGGACGATAAACTGCGCGGTGCGGGGCTACAATCAGGGCAAGCTGCCCATCGACGGTGAGGAGCGCGAAGCCGTCATCATCGACGCCAACGCCAACATGCTCCTGGAAGCCACCCGCGACCGCGTGTATGTGGACCTCGACGGCGACGGCAAGCTGGACCCCGCCTCGGAGCGCTTTCCGCTCACGGAGCGCATGGAGTTCGGAGAGATCGCCTTCTCCTTCGCCGGTACCATGGCGCCGGACAACGTGGTGTGGGATTTGGCGCCGATGGGCAGGGTGCCGGTGACCTTTTCCATTGCCAAGCTCAGCGCCGAGCCGGGACGCTTCAGCGCGACGCTCAGCCGCAAGGGCGGCGGTGTGTTCCAGGTGACGGAACTGGGTGAGGAGCTCCAGGTGCCCGCGGGAACCTACATTGTCGACAGCCTGTATCTGCGAGTCGCGGGCCCCGGCGGCGTCACTCACGAGTACAGCTTTGACGGGCGAGATGCGTCGAAGGTCATCGAGCTGGCGGGCGAGGAGCCGCGGTCGGTGGAGCTGATGGGAGAACTGTCGCTGAGCGTGACGGTTCGCGGAGCGGCGCGGCCGGGGAGCACTCTGAGCGTGGAAGATACGGTCAAGACGGCCACCGGCATGGCCATGGTGATGCATACCTCGGGCGGGCGCCAGGTGCCTCCGCAGGCCGTGCTGAGGATGGCCGGCAGACAGGAGCCCGTCGCCGTCGGCATCACCAACTATGGGTGAGGCGGCTACTGCTCGCACTCCGTGAGAGTGCCAGGCGATGCCGCGGCGGGTGAGTACGTCCTATCGGTGACGCACGATCTGGGTACGGTGGCAGGTCTCGTCTCGGGGGAGAAGCAGATCAGCGTGACCAAGTAGCGACCCGTCCCGGGGCTTCACCCGGGCAGGGAAGATGACACCGGGCGACACACGGGGAGCTCCCGTGTGTCGCCCGCGTTTCGGGGCATGCCGCGCGGAAGCAAGAGACCACCGCGCCCTGGCCAACAGCGGCGTGCCGGCGCCGCTCCGCCCGTGCCGCACGCTCTCAGCGCAGGAGACAGTCCGTGCAGGCGGACAGGGCCTCGTCGGCGCGGGCGGCTCTGATCCACAGTAACAGCCCCAGCAGCGCCAACAGCACGCCCATCACGATGTACCACGCGGTCTTGAGCCTCCGCTGCGCCGGCGTGTCTCCATCGGGCACAGCGGCATCGTCCAGGAGCCGGCCGCAGTGCACGCAGTAGGTCTGTGCGGGCACGGTGTGTCCGCAACGGCGACAGACCGTGGTCTGCTGTGGTGTCGCGGGCGGCTGCTCTGAAGGGGACAGAGGCCCGGCCTCGGCGGCGGCCGGTTCGGGGCCTAGGAAGGGAGTGGGAGGCGCGGACGCGGGGAGGCGGGGCAGTACGGGGACGGAAGTCGGCACCGCCGCGGCGGACAGAGGGGGCATCTCGTACTGCTCTTGCCCCTCTGCGTCGTGGCCGCCGGGAGGAGGGGCGAAGCTCGCCGCCTGCTCGAGGTAATCCTCGTAGTCGGCGAAGGGCTGCGCGGCCTGCTCCTGCTGAGGCGACAGCGGCGGCTCTTTCCGTGGGGTAGGTAGCCGGCCATCGACGGGTCGACCGGGAGGTAGCTTGGCCAGCTCGATGTGGGGCCTCTCGTACTGTGGGTCCAGCCTGCGCGCTCTGTGCTGCGCGCCGCGGGCCTCATCATGGCGCCCGAGCTTGCGCAGCATCGTTCCCCAGTTGGACCAGGCCCGGGCACTGTCGGGCCACAGCTCCACCGCACGTCCGGCGGCCGCTTCGGCCTCCGGATAGCGGCGGAGGTTAAAGTACGCCGCCGCGATGATCTCCCACCCCGAGGCATCATCGGGATGCCGACGGAGCCATCCCTCCAGAAGCTCGATGGCCTCCTCATTGCCCCCCTGGTGGTACAGGATCCTGGCGTCTTCCCGAGCGTTCTCCACTTGCTGCAACCCGTCCCCTCCCTCGCGAATGCAGCCGGCAGGTTGTGAACGCAAAGGGGTCTACTTCACCCCGCGCCGGGGGCACAGGTCGTCCACCGGGCAGTCCTCGCACAGCGGCCTGCGCGCGTCGCAGACCCTCCGTCCGTGCCAGATCATGGCGTGCCCAAAGTGAACCCACTCCTCCTCCGGAAGAACCTCCATCAGGTCCTGCTCGATCCGATCCGTATTGACCGTCTTGGTCTTCTGTGCCGAGGTCAGGCCCATGCGCAGGGCCAGCCGCGTCACATGGGTGTCCACCGCAATCCCACTGGGAATGC
>CAYRFY010000307.1:0-1061 GCA_964423635.1 uncultured Armatimonadia bacterium
CCCCGCAGGCGGGGGGAGGCACGACCCAGCGCTTCGCCAGAAGTGTAGGCGGGGCTTGTGACGACATGAGTAGCAACTCTGCCCGGAACCTGCATAATCTGAGCTATAGGCGTGCCGACCCTCAGCGGGAGCGACAACGAACGAAAGGTGCCAACCGACCATGACCGGAGGAAACGTTCACAAAGCGATGGGCCTCTGCGGCCTGCTGCTCCTGGGCTTCTGCGCCCTTCCCGGCGGCTCGCAGGCTCAAGAAGAAGGGGAGACGCCTGCCATGTTGGGCACACTCAAGGCCGACCGGATCCTGATCCTGGGCAATAGCATCACTTTGCACGGCGTGGCCGAGGGCATCGGTTGGAAGCACTACTGCGGGATGGCGGCCAGCGCTCCGGAGAACGACTACGTCCACCTCCTGGCCGCCGGGATCGAGGCCAGGACGGGGAAGCCGCTGCGGATCGACTCCACCCATACCCCGCACTTGTCCGAGGACGGCAGCATCGTGCCGGGGGACGCCAATGTCCTGAACATCGCCGATATCCTGGAGCGCCGCTACGGCACTTACTCAAACTCCCACCTGCAGGCCCAGCTCGACGCCGGGCCGGACATCGTGGTTCTCCAGTGCGGGGAGAATGTGGTGCGGGAGACGTTCGATGCGAAGGCCTTCAAGGCCGCCCTGCGGACGCTGATGGCGGGCCTGAAAAAGAGCAGCGACCCGCAGGTGTTCGTGCTGAGCCAACTGCTCGGGAGCGGGGGGGCCGTGGACGAGATCAAGCGTGAGCTCTGCGCCGAGGACCCGGAGCATCGGGTGTACGTGGACCTCAGCAGCTTCGGCCAGGACCCCAAGAACCTGGCCAGCGCCGAGCCGCATTACACCGGGGTCATCACCGGCCATCCGGGGGACAAGGGCATGGGGGTGATCGCCGAGGCGCTGCTGGAGGCGATGGTGGCGCGGGGAGCGCGGTAGGGCGACGGCCGAGGAGGTGGCGTGCTGAACGGCCAAGTCAACGGCGACGGCTAACGACAAACGGCGGCGGGCAGGAAAGCCCGCCCCACCAACGACTAAC
>CAYRFY010000307.1:1161-9189 GCA_964423635.1 uncultured Armatimonadia bacterium
CTGCCTGACGGCTAACGACAAACGGCGGCGGGCAGGAAAGCCCGCCCCACCAACGACTAACGGCAACGGCGTGCGGGCCTGGAGCCCCGCAGGCACGGAGGGTCTCGCAACTGTGTACCGACGGCCTGAAGAGTGGCCTGCCTGACGGCTAACGACAAACGGCGGCGGGCAGGAAAGCCCGCCCCACCAACGGCGGACGGCGACGGCGGAGGGAATCAGTCGAACCGCGGTTTCTCATTCATGGCGAACCACTTGAGCACCGCCAGCTTGCGGTCCGTGGGCTCCACCGTGGGATTGCGGTCCTCCGGGTCCGGGCCGTGCTCCAGGCTCCAGCCGTCCCACTCACGATAGGCGTGGTAGGTCCAGTCCCAGCCGTACTCCTCGAAAAGCTCGATGCAATCGGTGAGGTACTGCGCCGCTCCCGGCGCCCAGCGGATGGCGCTGAACTCGCCCACAAAGATGTGCACATTGTAGGCAAGCTGGAACTCCCGCACCGGGGCCAGCACGCCCCGCAGGCGCTCCTTGTTCCACTCGACCCCTCCCAGCGCCCCCGGATAGACCTTGCCCACGGCACTGCCGTGCACGCCCTGATGGGTGAACTCGCCGGGCACGTACATATGCACCTGGTAGATCACATTGGATACATCCACCGGCTGCAGCTCCCGGAAGCCGCCGGCCGAGTCCCACTCATTGGCCTCGATGAAGATCGGCATGTCCGGGTCGATCTCCCGGATGGCCCTGGCCACGCGCACCTGGCCCTGCAGGTAGTCGTCCACCCCCTCCGGTGACGGCAGGTTCTGCACCGGCTCGTTCACCAGGTCGTAGCCCCAGATGACCTCATTGCCCTTGTAGCGCCGGGCGATCTTCTGCCACAGCTTCACCCAGTGGTCGGCGTAGAGCTTCTCGTGGAAGATGGCCAGCTCACTGCCCTCGAGCCTGCCGCCGGGGGGCGAGTGCATGTCCACCACCACCCGGATACCGTAGCGCCGGCAGGCCTCCAGGGCTTGATCCAGCTCGTCAAGCCTGCCGTCGAACCACTTGTCGTACTCCTCCAGGCTGCGGTCGGTCCCCGTCCGGCCCCAGTTGCGGGTGATCTGCCAGCGGATGACGTTGGCGTTCCACTCCTTCCCCAGCACCCGCATGTCCTCGTCTGAGAACCGATTGGGGGACATGACGCCGCGCAGGCGAGGGAGATCGTGGCCGCGGAAGGCCGGGGGCGGGTTCACCGGCGGCTCCGGCCGCGGGGGAAGGGGCAGTCGGGTCACGGTGACCTTGATATCATCGAAATAAGCGGTCCCCGAGCTGTCCTGCAGCCCCAGGCTAATCTGGGCGTCCGTGACATCGGCAGGCAGCGGGACCCCGAAGCGCAGGGGCTTGAAGTCGAAGGTGCCGTACACATCGCTCTGGTTGCGCCAGAAGGGGCCCTCCGTCGGAGAGACATAGTGGCACATGAACTTCACACCGAGATAGGAGGCCGAGGGCTTGGTGACATCGTCGGCCTTGGCCAGGCATTCGAAGGCCAACTGATAGCCGCTGAGACCGGACAGGTCCAGAGGTAACTGGATCATGTTGCCGCCCTTGGCATTGTCCGCAGGGACCTCAACCCGAAGGCAGGTCCCCTGCCCCTCGACCTGGACCCAAGAGGCAGCCGGGTTCCTGGACCAGCTCTCCCGGCTCTCCTCGTCCTCAAAGTCGGTTCGGAACACGACATCACCGACCCCGGGGGGATCGGCGGCGTGGGCGGCGAGGGCCGCCAGAAAGAGACCTGCAGCCAGGAGCAGTCGCGGCATGAGGGCATCCATGGATCGTTCCTCCGAGGCAGCCGTGCGGATGGTGGCCGGCGGCCCTTGCGAGCGACGGCCGTGGTGACTGCGTCAAGAAACGATTCCCCGGGCCCGCCGTGGGCACCTGCCCGATTTGGGGCGGCGCACCTGTGCCTCGCCGGGCCGGTCTTGTAGGGCGCGGGCCTGTACCGCGCTCCCGCCCTGCGGGACAGGTCGCGAAGGCCGGCGGGGTACAGGCCCCCGCCCCACAGCGGTAACGACGCCGAGGGGGAGGGACGGCGCCGCACGCTCGCCGCCTGCGGGGAGAGGCGGCAACCGGCGGGGTACAGGCTCCCGCCCTACAGCGGAAGGACAGCACTCGCCGGGTGGCGAAGAGGGAGGGGTCTCGCACGCGAGACCGCGCATCTCCTACCCTAACCGGCGAGACCATCATGCTGCGCGACTGGGCACTGTCGCAGGCCGACTATCTCTGGTTTTGTTGTGGCCTGGCCGGCCTGTTGCTGGGGGCGATCTGTCTCGCCTTTCGCAGCTCAGGCGTCGGTCGTGGTCCGGCGTGGAACTGGCTGGCCGCCTTCGGGCTGCTTTTCGGCGCTTACTCATGGCTGGAGGCTCTGGCGCAGGCGGACCTTGAGCCCCACCGGCTTGTGCAGGCCATCCTGCCGGCCTTGTCCTGCGCGGCACTGCTGGAGTTCGGGCGCCGGGGCGTCGCCCGGGACGCGAAGACATGGCTACCTGCGTGGGTGACGCCGGCGGCGCTCGCCGTCGCCTGTGGTGGCTGGTTGGTAGGCGACAACGGCTTCGCCGCCGCCTGGCGGTACGCCCTAGCTCTGCCGGGAGGCCTCCTGGCCGCCCGGACCCTCTTGATCGCCTCTCGTCTCCTAACCGATAAGGGCCGCGGCGGCCTGGCCGCCGCCGGCATCGCCCTGGGTTCCTGGGGAGTCGTGACCGGGCTCATCGTGCCTCGAGCAGGCTTCATCCCGGCCTCGGTCCTGAACGACCAGTCACTTGCCGCCGCGACGGGCTTGTCGGTCCTGGTGCTTCAGGTGCCGTGTGTCGTGTTGGCTTCGTGGGCCCTGTGGTCATACGTCCGGGCCGTGACGGTCGTGCGGGATCGCTCCCTCGCGGTGCTGGGGGGACTCGCCCCCTGGGGCTTCACCGCCATTGTGGTTCTTAGCTGGCTGGTCGGCGACCTGCGGGGCGATCTCGTGGATCAGCAGATCAGGGACGATGCCCAGCGGCAGTCCACGGCGATCGCGAGCACGCTGACGGCAGACCTCGCAAGACGCCTGACGTTCACCGCGGCGGACAAGGACAACCCCGCCTACCGGCTCACCTCCCGGCAGATGAGAGCCTACGGGCGCGCCACCGGCCTGCGCTGTATCTACAGCCTGGCAATCAGGGGCAGCGCCATCGTGTTCGGCCCCGAGAGTCTACTCCCGGGCGATCCGTTGTCCTCTCCCCCCGGCACGGTGTACAAGATGCCGCCCGCCGCGACGTGGTCTGTCTTCCGCAGCGGGCAGCCCGCGGTTGTGGGACCTGTAGCCGACGAGTACGGTACGTTCATCACCGGCCTGGCCCCTGTGGTGGACTCCGGCGCCGGCGAGGTCCTGATGCTCGTGGGGGTCGATATCATCGCAGACCAGTGGCGCGTCTCGGTGGCTCGGTCGCGCCTCCCGCCGATGGCGGCGACGTTGCTGCTGGTCGCGATCGTCGTCGCCGCCATGGCGGCACTCGGGGCCCGTCAGCGTCTGGAGCCGGACCGGCAGGGCCGGCTTCGCCATACGGAGACTGTGGTAACGGCGGCCGTGGGCCTGGCGCTCACTGCGACCCTGGTGGCCGGATTGCACGATGCCGGCGTCCGGCAGGAGGTGCGCAGCCTGGCGGCCGTGGCTGAGGCGGTGGGGAGACGCCCCGCGACCAACATCGAGGGCATGCGCGATGCCATTGTGGATGTCACGCGGTACCTGGAGAGCAGCGACTCCGTCTCTCGCGATGAGTTCCGGTGGTTCACTGCTCCCGTCCTGGGGTCCTTCGCATGCCTCTATGGGTGGGCTCCCCGAGTGCCGGCACACCGGCGCGCGAGCTTCGAGGCCGCAGTGCGCGGACAGGGCATCGCAGGATTCGAGATCCGGAAGCTGGACTGGTCCGGCCGGCCGGTCCGCGCCGCAGATCGGCCCGTGTACTACCCGATCACCTACCTGGAGCCTGCGCGAGACGGTTCTCCGTTCATCGGTATGGATCTGATGTCCGACCCGGTGAGCCGGGCCGCGGTGGAGGAGGCGATCCGCACCCAGGCACCCGCGATCCGCGGGCCTGTCGCCCTGGAGACGAAGCGCAGCGCCCTGCGGGTGAACCTCCTGTGCACGCCTGCGATGGGGCGCGATGGGAGGCAGCCCTCGGGCTGCCTCGTGCTCGCCCTGCCCATCTCGGGGATGCTGGACCGTGCCCTGGCGGCGAACGTCCGAGATCAGCCGGGCCTGGAGGTAGACCTCCTGGACATCACCGGCCCCGGCGACCTCACTGTGCTGGGATCATCCGCCGGACGCGCCGGGACCCGCCTGCAGGCCCCACTGCGGGCTCCGCTCACCACCGTCTTTCCCGTGTTCGCCCATGGCCGCGCTCACGCGGTGCTCTTGCGGGCGGGACCGGGCTACTATCGAGACGACCCGCTGAGCGGCCCCAACGTCGCCCTTGTGCTGGGCCTGCTGCTCAGTGCCGCGGTCACCGCCCTCGTGGGCTTCCTGCGCAGCCGCCAACAGTACGCGGAGCAGCAGGTTGTCGAGCGCACCCGGGCCCTGCAGGAGAGCGAGGACCGCCTGGCGTCGATCTTCCACGCCGTGAGCGAGGCCGTGCTCCTCTACGACCCGGGCTCCGACACCATCATCGACGTCAACGATCGGCTGCTGGAGATCTTCGGGTACCCCCGCGAACAGGCTCTGCGACTGTCCCTGGCCGACCTGTGCGCCGCGCCGCCGGACGTCGTCCTCGCCCGCGCAGGGCCCCAGGCTCAACGGGCCCTGGCCGGCGAGAGGGTGATCGCGGAGTGGGAGCTGAAGGACAGCTCGGGGCGGACGTTCTGGGGTGAGGTGAGCACGACGGCCGCGCGCATTGCCGGGCGTCCCTGCATCATCGCCACCATGCGGGACATCACCGAGCGGCGCCAGGCCGAGGCGGAGAGAGCCAAGCTCGAGGACCAACTGCGGCAGGCCCGCAAGATGGAAGCGGTCGGTCAGCTTGCCGGCGGTATCGCTCACGACTTCAACAACATCCTGCAGGCCATCAGCGGGCACGCGGAGTTGGCGCTGCAACGTGTGGGGCCTGAGGGGCCGGCTGCCGACCGCCTGAGGCATATCGACGAGGCCGCCGAGCGAGCGGCGGTACTCGTCAGCCAGCTTCTGGCCTTCAGTCGGCGCCAGATCATGAAGCCTGAGCCCCTGGACCCCAACGAAGTCATCGCTACACTGCTCAAGATGCTCGGCAGCCTCATCGGTGAGCACATCCGGCTGGACTTCGTCCCCGGACACGGACTGGGTACCATCCATGCCGATCGCGGGATGCTGGAGCAGGTGCTCATGAACCTGTGTGTCAATGCCCGCGACGCCATGCCCGACGGCGGGACCCTCACCATCGAGACGGAGGACGTGGTGCTCGACGAATCCCACGCCGAAACCCACCCCGGGGCCAGGCCGGGCCGCTACGCGCTGATCACCGTCACCGACAGCGGCTGCGGCATGGACGCGGAGACCCTCGAGCGGGCCTTTGAGCCGTTTTTCACAACCAAGGAGGTCGGCCGGGGTACCGGCCTCGGACTGGCCACGGTGTACGGCATCGTGCATCAGCACGATGGGTTCATCTACGCCTACAGCGAGAAGGGAGTGGGCACCAGCTTCAAGGTGTACCTGCCATCGGCGGAGCAAGTGGCGGCGCCGGCGCGGCGGAGGGACGAGGAGTCAGTCGCCGGGGGCAAGGAGACGATCCTGGTCGCCGAGGACGACGAGACGGTGCGCAACCTGGCCGCCGAGGTCCTGACGGATGCCGGCTACAGCGTGCTGACCGCGGACGATGGCACGCAGGCGCTTGCCGTGCTGCAGGACCGCGGGCATGCGGTGGACTTGATGCTCCTGGATGTGGTGATGCCCCATATGGGCGGCAAGGCCGTGATGGAGCACGCGGCGCGACTGGGCCTGTCGATTCCCACGCTGTTCTCCAGCGGGTACAGCGCGGATTCGGTCCACACGGGCTTCGTCCTGCACGAGGGACTGAGGCTCGTGCGCAAGCCCTATCGCCCGGCGGACCTGCTACGCCGCGTGCGCCAGACACTGGACTCGGCAGGCGACGGCCCGGGCGACCGTGGCACTCGGGGATAGGGCTTTCCGGTATGCGGTGGCGGTCCCGACGGCAGGGGCGGTGAGGCGCGGGCCCATGCATTCGTGCACCCCCCTTTTTGCCATTCGCGCATGACCCGATCGCAGGGCGCAATCTCCGCGGATGACGCCCGGACGGGTTCCCCCCGACAAGGTTCGCCCCTCCCCGTCGGCGAATTACCGGGCATTGCGAGTCTTCACGGCATGCTTCGGAGGTAGCGAAGATGAAGAAGATCATCAACGACCCTCAGGCCTTCGTGGACGAGACCATCGAGGGGATCCTGCTGGCCCATCCGTCTCACCTCAAGCGCGCTCCCGACCACGACCGGGCGCTGGTGCGCGCCGATGCCCCTGTGGAGGGCAAGGTCGCCATCGTCACCGGCGGCGGCTCGGGGCACATCCCCGTATTCCTGGGCTATGTCGGCCCCGGTCTGCTGGACGGCGTCTCCATCGGGAATGTGTTCTCCTCGCCCTCTGTGGACGCCATGGCCGCCGCCACCCGGGCCGCCCACGGCGGCGCCGGGGTGCTTTATCTTTACGGCAATTACTCCGGTGACACCATGAACTTCGACATGGCCGCCGAGATGTGCGACATGGAGGGCATCCAGGTCAAGTCCGCCCGGGTGCGCGATGATGTGGTCTCAGCGCCCAAGGAGGAGGCCGAGGGGCGACGCGCGGTGGCGGGGCTGTTTTTCGCCTACAAGATCGCCGGCGCCAAGGCCGACACCGGTGCCGACCTGCATGCAGTGGCGGCCACCGCCCAGAAGGTAGTCGAGAACACCTGCAGCATGGGGGTCGCCCTGTCGCCCTGCACCATCCCGGCCGTGGGCAAGCCCACCTTCACCCTGGGTGAGAACGAGATGGAGCTGGGGATGGGCATCCACGGGGAGGCGGGCATCGAGCGCGGCCCGATCCGCAGCGCCGACGAGATCGCCCAGGTCATGGCGACGCGGGTGCTGGAGGATCTGCCCTTCTCGGCCGGCGACAAGGCCGCCATCCTCATCAACGGCCTAGGCGCCACGCCGCCCGAGGAGCTGTACCTGCTGTTCCGCAAAGCCCATGAGGTCATCGAGGGCCGCGGGGTGAGCATCCAGCGGGTGTTCATCGGCGAGTACGCCACCTCCATGGAGATGGCCGGCGCCTCCATCAGCCTTCTCAAGCTGGATGACGAGCTGCTCTCGCTGCTGGACGCCCCGGCGTACTCCCCCTTCCTGCCGCAGTGGAGGGCCGCGCGATGAAACAGCAGTTCACCCCGGAGGACCTCCTGCCCCTGGCGGAGCGCATCGCGGCCGACCTGGATGCGGCCTACGAGCAGATCACCGCGCTGGATGCCGAGGTGGGCGACGGCGACCTGGGCGTCACCTGCCGCCTGGGCATGGCGGCCGCAGTCGAGACGATGGCCCAGATGCCCGATGCGAGCATGGACCAGAGGCTGATGAAGTCGGGGATGAGCTTCAACTCCGCCGGGGCCTCGACCTACGGAGCCCTGGTGGCTACGGCGGCCATGCGGGCGGCCAAGTATGCCAGGGACAATGCTCTGGAGGCCTGGGACCTGCCGGCGGTGATCGGCGGGGCCATCGCGGCGGCCGAGGGGATCCAGCAGCGGGGCAATGCCGCGCGGGGAGACAAGACGGTCTTGGACGCCCTGTGGCCGGCGATCGAGGCGCTGCAGGCGGCTCAGGCGGCGGGCAAAGGCTTCGCCCGGGCCCTGGACGAGGCCGCGGCGGCCGCCGAGCAGGGGGCTCTCGACACCAGGCCGCTGAAGTCCAAGTTCGGGCGCGCCAGGTGGATGCAGGAGCGCACCATCGGCGTGCAGGACGCCGGGGCGACGGTGGCGGCCATCGTCGCCCGCTCCGTGGCGGGCTACGCGGCGGACTAGA
>CAYRFY010000308.1:0-3345 GCA_964423635.1 uncultured Armatimonadia bacterium
TGAATCGGCGCCCGCCCGGAACCTGCATAATGTGAGCTTCTAGGCCGCGATATGGGCCATCTCCAGCTTCACCTGCTCAAGCAGCTCGGCGGCCCGCCTGTCGCCGGGCGCGATCCGGACGGCCTGCTCGAAGCTGATCCTGGCGCCCTGTAGAGAGTTGAGCCTGTAAAGGCAGTGGCCCATCAATACCCAACCCTCGGCGTTCTCTTGCTGCATGCCCAGGGCCTTCTGACAGACCTCGGCGGCCTCCTTGTAGTGGCCCATCTGGAACATGAGGTGACTGCAGTTGAAGTAGGGTCCGGGGTCGTTTGGGGCGACCTGAATGGCGCGGCCGAAGACGCGGAGGGCGCCCTCGTTGTCTCCGGCGGCCTGGAGCGCGCGCCCCCAGTACATCAGGACGCGCAGGGACATCTCGCCTCCGGCCGCGAGTTCCTTGAAGACCGGCAGGAGCTTTTGCGACTCGCCCGTTCCTTCACAGGTTTCGGCCCAGGCGGCGATGCCGTCTTGATCCCGGCCGCCCTCGGCCCAGTGGGCCTCCAGCAGCGCCTGCGCCTCGTCGAAGCGCTGCAACTCGGCGAGGATCCGCCCGCCGATGGCCTTGGCCGCCGTTCCGCGGGTAGGGTCATCATACACCGGCTGCAGGGCCTCCAAAGCCTCGAGGGACCGGCCGGATTCGTAGAGGGTGATGCCCAGCCAGAACAGCCCGCGTGGGTTGCCCGGATTGACACTGAGGACCTGACGCAGCAGGGGCAGGGCCTGGTCGAAGCGGCGCAGGACCGCCAGGATGCGGGCCTTCAGATAGTGGCGCTCGTAGGTGTAGACCGCGTAGTTGCCGGTGAGCGTCTCCGGCCACTGTAGCTCGAGGCAGTGGTCGATGGCGCCGAGAGCGTCCTGTAGCCGTCCGAGCTGCAGCAGGGCCCGGGCCCGCTCAAACTCCGTGAGAATGCAGTCCACTCCGCGCTGCACGGCCTCGTCACAGGCCTCCAGCGCCTCCTCGGCGCGGTCCAGGTCCGTGAGGTTGGAGGCCAGGAGTTGGTAATTCGGGGCCAGAAGCGCGAAGTTGCGCCGGGCAGAGGCGGCGGAGAGCTCCGCGGCCTTGCGGGCCGCGCGCACCACGTCCGCCCGTCGCTCCAGAGTGGAGTACGCCGTGGCGAGGTTGAACCACTGGAAGGGGTCCTCCGGATAGTCCTCAACGGCCTGCTCCAGCATCCGGATCATCCGCTCGCTCTTGCCCTTGGCCTCCATGATCTCCGGTGCGTAGCCGTAATGGTTGATGGAGGTCCCGGAGATGTGGGCCACGGGCAGACCGGCCTCGAGGATCGAGGGCAGCACCTGCTCGTGCACTCGGTAGCGGAACTCCACACCCGGTATCCGGCGCACCAGACGGGGCGCCTGATGCACGACCACGTCGGCCTGATGGTTCTCACTCATGTAGTTGTGGAACTTGAGGAAGTAGCCGCCATACTGGGGGCGTACGATGGCCTCGCGGATCCGCGGGACCGCCTCGGCGTCGATCTCCTCGTCGGCGTCGAGCACGAGAATCCAGTGCCCCGTGGCCAGGCGGATGCTCTCATTGCGCGGGGCAGAGAAGTCGTCGTCCCACTCGTAGTGACCGATCTTGGCCCCGTAGCTACGGGCGATCTCGACGGTGTCATCCGTGGAGCCGGTGTCGACCAAGACGATCTCGTCCGCCAGGCCGCTGAGGCTGGACAGGCAGCGGTCGAGGTCGTCTTCCTCGTCCTTGGCGATCAGGCATGCCGATAGTGTGATCCCCACATCATCCCCGGGCTCCAGGCCGGTGGCGGCGCGACAGTCGTTGAGCAGAGCGGTCGCCCTGGGGTCGGGCTTCGCGAGCTTCTGCGCCATCAGGCACCGGCAGTGGAAGTGGTCCACCAGCATCTGGCCGAGCCTGTGGAAACTGTCGGCGCCCCGGGCCTTGCCCAGGAACCCCACGGCGGTGGTCTCGCGCAGGGTCAGGCACAGTACGATGCCGAGCCGGGCGTTGAGCTCCGGGTCGTCTGGGTGCTGCTTGAGGCCCTCGCGGAGCAGCCTCTCCGCCTCGGAGTAGGCGCCGTCCTCGCAGCGCTTGTGGGCCTCGTCGCAGGTGAGCCGAACGCTTTCCTCAGTCATGTGTGGCTGCCTTTCTGATCTGCAAGGTGGAGCGGGCCTCGCCCGGTGGCTCAACATGGCCGCACAGTGCCGGACGGCCCCGGTTCGGCCGGGGAGCAGGTAACGTATCGGCAACGGCGCACGAGGGCTTGAGTAACGATGGGGAGGAGGAAAGTGGGGCGTCCGCTCTGGCCCGCAGGTGGTGTACAGACGGCCGTGTCAGGTGGGTCTCCGGCCCGGCCGGAGATCGTGGGGATTCTTCGCTATCTCGCTACCCGAGATGGACGCTCAGAATGACAGAAACCGGGCCGGCCGGAGTTTTCGGCCGGACTTCTAGATCAGCAGCCCCAGGGCCGCCAGGACGTCCCGGGCAGGCGGGCTCTCCGGGTCGGGGATCAGCTCCGGCAGCCCGTCGGCCGCGACGGTCACCGGCACCACCCCGGCGGCGATCACCCCGCCGCCGCCGACGGCCACGGTGAGCACGGCGGAGACGGTGTGTGCGCGCTTGACGGGCGCAAACACGAAGTTGCCCAGGCTGTAGGCCACCACGCAGCCCTCCAGGCTGTCTATGGCCTGCAGCACATGGGGGTGGTGGCCCAGGACCAGCGCGGCTCCGGCATCGGCGGCGCTCCGTGCCAGGGCGCGCTGCACCCGATTGGGGGCGGGAGCGTTTTCCTCCCCCCAGTGGAAAGAGACGATGGGCAGACGTCCGCTCTGTCGGACCCGGGCAACGGCGCGAGACACCCGGTCGCGCGAGGCGGCCAGGGAGGCGGGTGATGTGTCCAGGACCCAGGGATCCCCGATCTTTGCTGCCGCTCCGGGCGGGAGGGTCTCAGCGGTCACGAAGGCCAGAGCTTCGCAGCGGGTGTCACCCACCGCAAGCTCTGCCGTCTGCAGCTTGTGCGGACTTTGTCCGGGGCCCACGGGCGCGATCCCGGCACGGCGCAGGTGCTCGAGGGTGTCGGCGATGCCCTGACGACCGTGGTCGAAGATGTGGTTGTTGGCCATCAGCGCCGCATCGATCCCCATGGCGTGGAGGAAGGTCCTGGCGGATGTGGGGGGCGCCCGGAAGAGGAACTCGCGCTTGGCCTTGATGTCGGCGGGGGTGTTGACGTAGGCGACGACGACCGCGTCCGGGTGCTCGGCCTTGAGCTTGCGCAGGCCGGCTACGGTGACCATGTCGGCCATCGGGCAGCCGGCGCGCTTTTCCGGCATCAGCACGGTCTTGTGCGGCGA
>CAYRFY010000308.1:3355-3658 GCA_964423635.1 uncultured Armatimonadia bacterium
GGGGGTCTTGAGGGGTGTCGGTGCCGCGCGGACGGAGAGCGGACACTCCAGGTTGACCAGGGCGACATCGGCTTCGGAGAGCAGTTGTGCCACGGCGCGGGTCGCGGCCCGGGTGGGCCTGTGGGCGGTGCCGCGAGCGGCGGCCGGGTCGCAGAGCACATCGCCCGCGGCCGCCAGCGACCCCGGACGCCGCAGGTCGGCCACTTGCGCCACCGCGTCACCGGTGGGGGCCGGAGTCACCGAAAGCGACGGGCGGTCACCTGTGGGGTCTGTGGTGAAGAGGGCGGCCTGTGCCGTGGGGTT
>CAYRFY010000308.1:3694-6902 GCA_964423635.1 uncultured Armatimonadia bacterium
CCGGGTAGCCGTCGCCTTGGTTCCGCGACACCTGGAGCCCGGCGGCTTCGGCGGCGGCGACGACCGCCGCCGCGCAGGCCTCGGCGCCGCCACCGAAATAGGCCACGAAGGTGCCCCGCTCCGCCGCCGGAGCCATGGCGTACTGCCCATCGGTCCAGGGACCCAGCACGTGGGCCAGGGCGATGGTCCGGCCGGGAGCGATGCGTAGCCCGTCCAGACGGGTCATGGCTGTGAGTAGATTCCGGCGCTGCAGCGGGCTGTCGGGAAGTCGTTTGAGGGTGCAGTTGATGGACCCAAGACCGCCCTCGCCGGCGTCGATGGCGGCGCCGTCCCCCGCTCCCCAGGCCTGGAGCCGACTCCTGGGGACGAGTACCGCGGCGGCCAGAACGGCCGCGGGGATCACGAGGCAGGCCAAGACTGAACGGGCGCGTGTCACCGATTCCCACCCACTCCGAGCCGCGCACGGTTGCCCCGCGCGCGGCTCGGGTGTGATGTGTGCTTTGTGCGACGGCTATCCGGCGGCGGCCGCCCGGGTCTCGGAGGTCACGTTCTCCAGGGCGGTCCGCCAGGCGCCGGCGAAGCGCTCGGCCAGGCCGATGACCTCATCGAGGGCGGCGATGTCGTCCTGGATGTTGGCCTCAACAAGGCGGTTGTACATCGCGGTGTAAGAACAGCGCAGGCTGACGACCAGGGCCTCGTCGGCCGAGGCGTCCAGGGCGCAGGTGAGCTCGGTGAGGATGCGCTGCACCCGGCCGATGAGGCTCGATTGGCGCTCGAGTTCGCCCAGCGACATGGCTTCGCGAGCCTGGTGAAGAAAGCGTACCATCCCGTCGAAGAGCAGCACCACGGTCTCCTCGGGGCTCGCGCTCTCGACCTGTACCTGTCGGTACGCGTTCTGTGCTCGGTAGGATTGGGGAGTCACGATGCGGTCAGTCCTCCTGCTTCGGCTGGTGGTGTGGCGTATGCTGCGAGCCGCTGTTGCCGGCCTGCGTCGGCCACACGCCCGACACTACTTGGTGGGCATGTAGTTGTTGGGCAGGGACGCCAGTTGTCCGGTAAGGTAGTCCTGGAGCGTCTGGGCCTGTCCCAGGAGGGTCTCCATTCGGGTGAACTTGGCCCGCATCTCGTCGATGAAGACCTGGATCCGCGCCTGAGCGGTGGCGATGTCGTCTTCCTTCTCCTCGATCTCGGTCTCAATGGCCTCCGTGGCCCTGGTTACCGCGCCCCACTCACTATCGAGCGAGAAGCCGAGGTAGTCACTCATGCGCTTCGCCGCGCCCTCACCCAGGGTGATGGTGCCGACGGTGCCGGTGGTGGTGGCGCTGATTTTGAGCATGAGTCCGGAGGTGGTGAGGTTGTCGTTCCTGCCGGTGAGGAACTGACCCGAGCCGCTACACAGCTCGCCGTTGATCGTGCCGGCGACATCCCTGCCGTTGGCCCAGTTCTGGGTCTCTCCGGCCGTCGCTCCGCCCAGGTCGGTGCCGCCCACGCCCTGATCCAGGGAGGACACCACCGCGAAGCTGTACTTTGATCCATACTGGTTGTGCTCGACTTTCAGCGTGTCTCCCTCCACGGAGGCACTGAGCGACAGGTCTCGGTCTTGGAAGTGGGCATTGAGGGCGTTGGCAGCCTCGTCCAGAGTCATGCCCGCAGTGAGCGTGACGCTGCCGCTGCCGGCGAAGGTCAGCGTCTCGTCGACGGTGATGCCTCCGGTCAGGGCGGCGGAAGCGGCTGAGCTCTTGGTCGCGACCTGGCTGACCTCCACCACGAACCCCGAGACGCCGCTGTCGGCCGTGAGGTCCGTGCTGCTGATGTACGTGATCTCGGAGGTCGAGCTGGCCCAATCGAACCCGAACATCCTGGCGACCACGTCCGGATCCGACTGCAGAGCCGCGGATAGGACGGATGTGTCGACACTGAGCCTATCATAGCCGTCGGCTCTGATCCCGATCGAGGAGACCAGCGCGGTGCCCCCGGTGGTCCCCGTGATGGAACCGGTCATGGTCTGCCGCAGCTCGGAGACCAGGTTGCTCAGCGTGCGGTCGCCGGAGAGCAGGCCGCCCGTCTCCGCCTCCGAATCGTACTTGGTGTAGCTCTCGATCCGGTCCAGGAGGCTGTTGTACGTGTTCACCAGCTCCTGAACCTGGCCGACGGCCGTGTCCACATCGCGCGCCACGGTGAAGGTCTCGGTGCCGGTGGTGACGCCGGTGAGCTGGACGGAGACCCCCTGGATGGCATCATCCACCGAGTTGGTGGAGCGTGTCATGGCGAATCCGTCGATGACGAACTGGGCGTCGGCCGCGGCCCTCACCTCGTTGGCGACGCTCTTGCCAAGCACGCCGAGAGTGGTGAGGACGCCTGTGCCGTTGTCGTCCAGGGTCGGGGTCCCGGTGTCGCCCACGATCTGCAGCGAATAGACGGTGGCCCCGTCGACCTCGCCGGTGACAATGGAGGCGGTGGCCCCGATCCCGGCGGTGCCGTTGATCTTGTCCGCGATCGCCGAGAGACTGTCCGTGGCGAGGTCGATGGCCACGTCCTGGCCATTGATGGTGATGGTACCCGCCGCGGGGGAGGTCAGGTCCATTGCCGAGGCCACCGGCGTGGACTGGGCCTTGAGCCCATCGGACTGCACGCCGTCTGCCACCGCGTGCTTGACGCTGGTGGCGGCGGCGACCAGGCCGAGTTCCGACAGGATCCCGGAGCTGTTGGCGTCCACCAGATCGATGGCCGCCGCCAGGCCCGTGGCGTCGGCCTCGAGGATGAGACGGCTGTCGGTGGGGCCGACCGTGAGAATGCCGGCACTGACTCCGCAGTCGGCCCTGTTGATGGCCGTGCGCAGGTCTGCAAGCGTCCAGGTTGCCTGAACGCTGATGGTTTCACCGTTGATGACGATATCTCCCGCGTAGCCGAGAGCCGTGTCGGAGCCGCTCACGGCTCCGGAGGCGATCTTGTGTGCCTCGGCCAGGTGGGAGATGGAAATGGTATGGGTGCCTGCCTGAGCCGTCTCGTCGGCGGACGCCGCCAGGGCGGTCTTGTCGCTCACCGTGGTGATATTGGGCATGAACTCGGAGGGCGAGGCGATAGCCTTGGCCCTGAGCTGCAATGATCCCAGCGCCGCGCCAATGGTCTGGTAGGCCGTGAGCTTGTCCTTCAGGACGGTCTTCTCCGTGTTCATCCTGTCCACGGCCTTGCCGCGGACCGCCGCGAG
>CAYRFY010000308.1:6912-8961 GCA_964423635.1 uncultured Armatimonadia bacterium
ATATCGGTCGTGTTGAGACCAGAGACGAGGCCGTCGAGGTACGTTGTACCCACCGCGGTGCTGACTCCGGTGCCGTACGTCACGCTACTGGTTGCCATCTCACCTCACACTTCCTTCCCTGACGGTCATCCAGGCCTGGCCCGCGGTGTGGGACCGGGGCCGGCCCTGAGGGCCGACCCCGATCGAGTGCCCGTTCTCAGGGCTAGCCCTGGATGAGCTGTAGGATGTTCTGCGGCAGCGAGTTGGCCTGAGCCAGGAACGATGTCGCAGACTGAACCAGGATCTGGGCGGTCGAGAACTCGGCCATCTCGTCGCCGAAGTCCGTGTCACGGATCGCGCTCTCGGAGGCCGCGATGTTCTCTCGCGCGGTGGCCAGCGACCGTCCCTGGGACTCCAGCTCGTTCGCCTGGAAGGCGCCCAGCTTGCCCCGGAGGGTGCTGACGGAGTCGATGGCCGCGCCGATGGTAGTGAGGGCCGCCTGTGCGGTGGTGGCCGATGTGATGTCGAGTGCGTTGACGCCCAGAGTGGTCGAGGAGACGCTGTTGATCACGATCTCCGACTGCTCTCCAGCCGTCAGGCCGACCTGGAACGATGCCGCCCCGCTGACCAAACTTGCCACGGTGCCCAGGTTGTGAATAGTGGCGCCACCCGTCTCGGAGAGAGTGATGGTGTTGCCGTCGAGGTCCTCGAGGACGAGGCCCTCGCCGTGGCCGAACACGTGAGCTGTGGTGCCGATGGTGACGGTTGCCGCCACGTCCACGCCGGCGTCTGTCACGGTGCCGGCGGCATTGTTGAACATGGTCTGGCCGACCTGGACGACCTTCAGGGTCGTCGCGTCGCCGTACTCGTTGGCGACGATCTTGACGGTGTCCACACCACCGGTGCCGTTGTCGACATAGACGGCCTTGGCCCCGGTAAGATGGCTCTTGGCGTTGACGGTGTCGATCATGCCCTGCACCGTGTCGGCGGTGGTGAAGTCGGCGATGAAGGTGTCGTTGATGTACAGGCTGCCGGCGGCCTTCAGGGCGTCGCCCACGGCGGTGTAGGTCGTGGTGCCGACGACGACTGCCTGCTCGGCGGCGGTGGTCACGTCGATGTCGATGTCGCCGGTGGTGAAGCCGGTGGTGACGAAGTTGACTGCCGAGACGAGACCGGGCTGCTCGTTGCTGATCTTGTTGCCGACAGTACCATCCAGTAGGTTGATGCCTGCGTACTTGGTGTTGGCGGCAATGGAATCGATGGTCGTCAGGGCGGAGTCAAGCTGTGCCTGCAGAGCGGCTCGAGTCTCGGCGGTGTTGGTGCTGTCCGACGCCGAGTCGAGGGCCAGGTCCTGGATCTGGCGAAGCAGACTGTTCACTTCGCTCAGCGCGCCTTCCGCCGTCTTTACCAGGTTGACGGCCTCCGACACATTCTGCTGCACGACATCGAGACCCGAGACCTGCGCCCGCAGGGATTCTGACATGACCAGGCCGGCCGGATCGTCGGCAGCGCGGTTGATGCGAAGTCCGGAACTGAGTTTCTCCATGGACTCGCTGATCCGCTGAGTGTTGAGGGAGAGGTTGCGCTGCGAGTTCTGGGCCATGATGTTGTTGTTGATGCGCGTAAGGGACATGTCTCAGGTCCTCCTTGACCTAGACCCGGCCGCTTTGATGGCGTACCGGGTTCTGCTCGCAGCTTCCTTGCTGCGGGCTGTGTTGTGTGCCGATGAGGCTCATGGAGACGCTCCTATGCGTCTCCCGCGCCCACCCGTTGCCGGTGTCACCTCCAGCGTGGCGGTGCGCGAAACCATTATCGGCAGCTTGACGACAAAGCTAAGCGGGCACGCATGCCGTTACATCCCGCCGGACGGTAACAACCGCCTGCGGGGCTCCCGCGCGGGCCCGGTCTGTCAAAGTGCGCGGTTCCTGGAGCGGGGAGGGCCGCCCGCAGGCGGCCCTCCCCGACTGGATGCTTAGGCCTTGTGCCGCGACTAGCCGCGGATCAGGGTGAGGATGTTCTGGGGCAGGGAGTTGGCCTGAGCCAGGAAGCTCGTGGCCGACTGTACCAGGA
>CAYRFY010000308.1:8971-9188 GCA_964423635.1 uncultured Armatimonadia bacterium
CTCGGCGCCGAAGTCCGTGTCGCGGATGGTGCTCTCGGAGGCGGCGAGGTTCTCGCGAGCCGTGGCCAGTGAGCGGCCCTGCGACTCCAGCTCGTTGGCCTGGAAGGCCCCGAGGTTACCGCGGAGGGTGTTGATGCTGTCCATGGCGCTCTGGATGGTGCTCAGAGCCGCCTGGGCGCCGCCGGCGGTGCTGATGTCCAGCGAGCCGATGCCCAGT
>CAYRFY010000309.1:0-6104 GCA_964423635.1 uncultured Armatimonadia bacterium
CGAACTGGGGCAGGTGCACCACATCGTGGCCATCGGGATGGAGACGCCCATCGAGGTTCCGCCTACCGACAGCCTTCAGGAGGCACTGACCTACATCGCGCCCCGCTGCCGCTTCGCCTTCATTGCCCACCCGTACTGGACGTCCCTGAGCTTCCGCGACATTCTGGGAACCACCGGGCACGTGGGGCTCGAGGTGTTCAACTACACCTGCCATTGCGGCATCGGTCGCGGGGAGAGCTCGGCCCACTGGGATCATCTCCTGGCCCACGGCGAGCAACGCCTGGGCTTCGCCGTGGACGATGCCCACATGCACTACAACGACTCCCTGGGCGGCTGGATCATGCTCAAGGCCCAGTCGGCCGCACCGGACGCCATCATCAGTGCCATCATCTCCGGAGACTTCTACGCCTCCAGCGGGCCGAGCATCGAGGACGTGCAGGTAGAGCACAGCAGGGTGGTGGTGCGCTGTTCGCCGTGCCGGGCCGTGAACGTGATCTGCCCGGCCCCCGGCTGTGGGACCAGCACGGACCGCCTCGGTCCCGAGGCCGGGCCCTATACCGAGGTGGCTCTGGGCATCGACCCGGGCTGGTCGCCGATCCGCATCGAGTGCATCGACCTGCAGGGGAAGAAGGCGTGGACGAACCCGCTGTGGAGGAACTAGACGCCTGTACGGGCAGCTAGATGCGTGGCCGAAAAACCCACATTCGCATGGAATGTGATTCTGAGAGCGTCCGCTCCCGGAAAGAGCAGCTCGAGGAATCTCCTGGCATTCAGCGGGATTCTTCGCCCAAGCGTCGCAAGCTCGAGCTTGCGACGCCGACGCTCAGAATGACAAAAACCGGGCCGGCCGGACTTTTCGGCCGGACCTCCAGTCCGCGGGCCAAACGCACACCGACCCGGAGCCTTGGCGGCGTCCGGGTCGGTGGGGGTGCGGTCGGGGTAGAGACGGGGCTAGTTGTCGCTGATCTCGAACTTGTAGCCCACGCCCCAGACGGTGGCGAGGCTCCAGTTGAGGTCGCGGCCCTCTTCCAGCTTCTTGCGCAGGCGCTTGACATGTGTGTCCACGGTGCGCAGGTCGCCGCCGGGCGTGCTGTAGCCCCAGACCTCCTCCACGATCTCCTCACGGGTGAACACGCGCCGCGGCTGCGAGGCCAGGTGGAACAGAAGGTCGAACTCCTTGGGAGTCAGGTGGACTTCCTCGCCCTCAAGGCGGACCGAGCGAGTCGGCAGGTCGATCTCAAGAGACGGGAACTCGATGTGCTTCTTCTGGGCCACGGCCTTCTCGGTAATGACCGCACGGCGCAGCATGGCGCGGACGCGGGCCAGGAACTCACGGGTGCGGAAGGGCTTGACCACGTAGTCATCGGCGCCCAGCTCGAGGCCGACGACGGTGTCCACTTCCTCCTCGCGAGCTGTGACCATGATCACGGGGATCTCGTGCTTCGCGCGGATGCGACGGCAGACCTCGAGTCCGTCGACGCCCGGCAGGATGAGATCCAAGATCACCAGGTCGGGCTGGGCCGTCTCCAGAAGCTCCAGACCCTTTTCACCGGTGTCTGCCTCGACAACCTCATACCCTTCGCGTTCCAGCAGCGTCTTGACCAGGTTACGGTCCTGCTCGCCGTCTTCAATGATGAGAACCCGCTCTTTTTCCGCCAAGATGATCCTTCCTTTCCTGTCCCCCGTCAGCCCATATTGGTTGCGTGGGAATCGTTTTCAGTTAGCACCTGCCGACAATTTGCAATAATAGCACATGTTCACAATTACCGCAACCCACCCCGCCGGGTGCTCGATTGCCGGGTGGAACTGCGCTCCAGCACCCTCAGCCCACGGCGTTGCGTCCCCCGGCGGCACGGTGGCGCTGCGCCCCCAAAACGAGAGCCGGAGCGGCCGGATGGGGCTCCACGGCGGCTCGGGGTCACGCGCGGACACAGGTTGCACCCGTTCAGATCGATGCCTCGAGGGGGCCGGGCCTGATGAGCAAAGGGACGTGGCGCACGAGACTGCTGGACGTTCTGCACGGTCGGAGACCCGACGTCATGCCGTGGTTCGCCGACCTCACGTACTGGCAGCACAGCCGGCGTATCGCCGGCACCTATCCCCAGCGCTATGAAGGCGATGAGGGCTTCGTCAGGCTCCACGCCGACCACAATGTGGGCTACTATCTGGGCTACGCCCAGGTGTGGCACAGCACCCACGAAGGTGTGGAGGTGTCTTGCACCACCGAAGGCGCCATCACCACCACCGTCTGGCGCACCCCGGTTGGCGAGATCCACGGGGAGACGATCTTCCTGCCCCAGACCGCCAGCTCGGCGCCCAGCAAGTGGCCGGTCACAGGCGTCGAGGACCTCCGCGTCCTGCGCTACATCGCCGACAGCACGCGAACGCGGTATGATGACAGTCATCTGCGGCTGCTGCGCGACTTGGCCGGAGAGCAGGGGCACCCCACGGTGCTGCCCCCCAGGTCGCCGCTCTCGCAGATGCTGGCCGAGTGGACGGGGGTGACGAACCTCGTCTACATGCTGCAGGACGCTCCCGAGCAAGTGGAGAAGACCCTTCATGCGCTGGGGCGTGCGGCGGATGGAGCCTACGAGGCGGTGGCCGCCTGCGACACCCCCTTCTGCGAACTGCCGGACAACCTCACCGGTGAGGTGGTGACCCGGCTCTTCGAGCGCTATCAGTTTGACTACTACCTTCAGCGCATCCCGCCGCTGCAGGAGTCGGGCAAGAAGGTCGGGGTGCATCTTGACGGAACTCTGCACGGGATCCTGCCGCTGCTGGTGCAGACCGGCCTGGACTTCATCGAGTCCATCACTCCCGCTCCGGTGGGCGACGTCGCCGTCGAGCGGCTCAGGGACCTGGCCGGACCGGACGTGATCTTGTTCGGCGGGATGCCGGGTGCCATGTTCGCCCCGCCCTGGACGGCCGAGGACATCCGTCGACACCTGGAGAGTATCCTGCAGCACCACTGGGAGAGCGGGAAGTTCATCCTCGGCGTCGCCGATCAGGTGCCCCCCAACGGCGACATGAACCTGGTCCGCCATGTCGGCGACCTGGTGGAGGAGCTCTGCCAGCGGTCCGGCTGAGAAGCCTGGATTCGCGTGGGAGCGTCATTGCCAAACCGGTCGCTCCCGGAGGGAGCGGCCCGTGCGATCGCCGGGGCTATCGCGAGGTCCTTCGCCGAAGCGGCGATCGCGACGTCCGGTCTTGCGACGCCGGTGCTCCACGATGACATCTACCCGGCGGCCCCGGCCCGCAGCGCCGCCGCGCCCCCCACCCGGCGGGGTCAGGTGCCGCCTTCTGCGGCGCCATGGTCCACGCGGCGACGGGGTGCAGGAAACACTCCATCAGACACGCACGACAGCGGTGCCACGGCGGGGCCTTGGCCGCCCCGCAGGCGAAGATGACCCGGAGGTCCGGCTCAATGGTCCTGAGTGCCAAGATGCGTGCCGAGCTGGGAATGACGGTGGCGGTGTGGTATCCCAAGAGCATGGCTTCCCAGGTGCAGCTTCGGCTGCTGCGACGGACCCTGGAAGACGTGGAGCTGTTCGTCCGCCCGGCCAATGTCTGTCTGGTGGTGGACGGCTGTCCGCAGGCGATCGAGCCGGCACGACAGGCCGCCGAGGAGGTGGCGAGCCGCTGTGGCGAGGCGCCGCTTGTGCATATCGAGGAGGAGAACCGCGGGCAGGGCGGGGCCGTGGCCCGCGGCCTGGAGTTGCTCTTGGAAAAGCGCGATGTGGCCTACCTTTGCACCCGCGATTCCGACGGCGACCACGACATCTACGATCTGCCCCAGTTGTTCCGGCGGCAGGTGGAGGTGGAGGCTGAGTGCGGCGGTCAGCGGGTATTCTCCACCGGGGTCCGGGCGGACCTGCACCGACCCATGGGCTACGCCCGGGGCGAGCTGGAGGAAGTGCTCAATGAGGTCACCGTGCAGGCCCTGACGGCCACGGGAGCCGTTCCGAGGCTGGCCTATTGCCGGGTCTACGGCCACTATCCGGACTTCCAGAGCGGCTACAAGCTGCACGGGCGCTGGTCGGCGCAGGAGACGGTGTCGTCGCTGCGGGAGGCCGATGCCGCCGAACCCGGCGAGCGGGTACTGCGCTGGGGCGTGCAGTTCATCCCCACCGTGGAAATGCTCCGTCAGGGCGCCGTGCCGGCGGTGGTGTACCGCCTCACCTACGATCAGCAGCCTCAGAGCAGCTTCGAGGGCCATGGTGATCTGCCCCGGGCGTATGGGTGCCAGTTGGCGTGGCTGCTTCGGCGTCTGCATCTGGAGCCCGGCCGGGCCTGGGCCATGTTGGACGCCGCCTTGGCGGCGGTGATGCTCTGCACGACGCCGGGAGGCTGGGACACGCTGCTGACCCTGCGGGAGTATGTAGCGCACCATGCCTTTGGCACACAAGCCCCGCCGGCGCCTCTGCGGGGAGCGATGTTCTGACATGAACCGGCGGGAGGTCTGGGCGGCGCTGAGACGAGGCGTGGCGGGGCTGCTTTCGCCCGGAGAGATCCGGCTGGCGCCCGGAGAGAGCAGACGGACGCCCTCCTCCGGCGACAGGGGGAGACGCGGCGAGCGGGCGGAGGAGGCGGCCTGCCGGCACCTGAGAGGTCTGGGCTACAAGATCCTCTGCCGCGACCGCTCCAATGCCGTGGGTGAGCTGGACATCGTGGCTCTCGAGGGGCAAACGGTGGTGTTTGCCGAGGTGCGGTCCCGAGGGCCCGGAGCCTCGGTGCCGGCCCGGGACACGCTCACTCCCGCCAAGCGCCGGACGCTGGCCCGGGCCGCCGAGCTGTTCCTCCGTCAACACCGCATGACCGACAGGGCCTGCCGAGTTGACCTCCTCGCCGTCGAGCCTCGGGCAGGAGAGCGGTCCCTCGCTGTGGAGCACATCAAGAGCATCATCGACGTGCACGGGAGATGAAACGGGCCCGCCGGGGGCGGGCAGCGTTCCCGATTTCTTCCCGATTGCTTCTGCGGGTCTTAGAAACTGGGCGCTATACTCAACTCAACTCAATCAAGGTGAAGCCCGTTGCGCCGTTCCGTGAGGTCTCGCGGAGCACTCGTCGAGGCGGCGCGGCGAACCCGTCAGACAAGGCAAGCGACTGGGAAGAGCGCTTGCGGCCTCTGGCGGTCTTTTTTTGCTCTTGTGGTTTGGGTGCCGGGGAGGGGGACTGAGCAGGGGGCAAGCCGAGCCGTGGAGCGTTGCGCCTTTGTTGCCGCTTGCTTCTTCGGGCCTTAACAACTGGGCGCTATACTGGACTCAACTCAATCAAGGTGAAGCCCGTCGCGCCGTTCCGTGGGGGTCTAGTGAAGCCGTCGGCAACCCGGAGTGGGGCACCCGTCAGAGAAAGCGAGCGACTGGGAACAGCGCTTGCGGCCCCTGGCGGCCTTTTTTTGCTCTTGTGGTTTGGGTGCCGGGCTCACCAGTCCTCCAGTTCGGCCGCAGGTGGCTCGAGGCCCTGGAGAATGCGCTGGATCACCAGGGCGAAGTCCGCATAGTCGGAGATGGGCTTGGTGTAGTACCAGGTGCAGCCCAGGTCGATGCCGGTCCGGACGCTGGAGGCCTCTTTGAGTGCCGTGAGCATCACAACGGGAATATCGTGGGTTCGCTCGTCGGCCTGGATGCGGGCCAGGGTGGACCAGCCGTCAAGACGAGGCATCATCACGTCGAGGACGATCAGGTCCGGGCGCTCGGTCTTCAGTAGCTCCAGGGCCTGGATGCCGTCAAAGGCCTCCATGACCTCGAAGCCCTCGCCCTCGAGAAAGACGCGCGTGGCCAGGACCATGTCCCGGTGATCGTCGACGAGCAGGATCCGTATGGGCGTCGAACCATCGCTGGTCATCTGCGTTGACACACCCCTAGTGTCGCCATACCGTGGCGTTGCGTATACGCCCGCTGTCTGCCGCCGGTGAACAGACGCGGACCCTCAATATACTTTCTCCCGACCGGCGCACGGCACCTCCCGGCGTTGCCGTCGCCGGCCCCGCGCTCCCACGCATGGCAGACGGCCTACGGCATGCGGGCGAGAGGCCCGCGCTCCCAGGAACGGCAGACGGCCTACGGCATGCGGGCGAGAGGCCCGCGCTCCCAGGAACGGCAGAC
>CAYRFY010000309.1:6334-9164 GCA_964423635.1 uncultured Armatimonadia bacterium
GCATGCGGGCGAGACGCCCGCGCTCCCAGGAACGGCAGACGGCCTACGGCATGCGGGCGAGACGCCCGCGCTCCCAGGAACGGCAGACGGCCTACGGCATGCGGGCGAGATGCCCGCGCTTCCAGGAACGGCGAGCGGCCTACGGCATGCGAGCGAGAGGCCTGCGCTCCCAGGAACGGCAGACGGCCTACGGCATGCGGGCGAGACGCCCGCGCTCCCAGGAACGGCAGACGGCCTACGGCATGCGAGCGAGACGCCCGCGCTCCCAGGAACGGCGAACGGCCGCCCCCACCCTCCCGTCGCCCGCGGGTGTCTACGGTGGAGGTGCTACCCGCTCGGACTTTGGCCGCAGGCCTTGCCCTGCAGCTTCAGCCTCGCCACTCGTGCCGCCAACTCGCACACACTCTCCCCCTGGGGGCTACCCAGCTTTGCCACCACCACACTGAGTTTCATGAGCTCAAAGTGCGCCGCCAGGCCGGTCTCCCGGCTGACCCCGATCACGTAACCCCGTTCTCGGGCATCCGGATCGTAGAACGACACCGCGTCCTCATCAAACCGCGCCATCAGCCGCCCGGCCAGCCCCCGGGCCCCTGACTCGGCGGTGAGGACGAAGAAGTCATCACCGCCCAGATGGAAGACCCTGTCCGCTGCTCCCGCGTTTTCCCGCAAGAGGCGTCCCAGATAGCAGAGCACCTCATCGCCCCGCGCGAACCCGTAGCAGTCATTGAAGGCCTTGAACCTGTCGATGTCCACGGCCAGCAGGGCTCCGCCGTGGCACCGGGCGAGAGCCTCGTGGAGCGCAACGCCGCCGGGCAACCCCGTGAGTGGATGGGTATCGAGGTCGCTTTGCCTGCGGCGTGTCAACTGGCGCAGCACGGCGGGCAGCTCGGGGGCCTGCCCGGGCCAGCCAAGTAGCTCCGCCGCGCCGGCGTCCAATGCCTCGGTGCGTAGCAGCCCACAGCCATCGGCGCCCAGGAGCACGACTGCGGCGAGTAACGGCCCCTCTCCGGCACACCGGCCTACCACCTCGACCAGGTCGTGGGCAGACGAGGGGGCCGCCGCGACGCACACCAACTCCGGGCCCCGGCCCGCATGGCCTGAGGCGATCTCCAGGCCTGCCGCGGTCAGGATCTGCTCCACCTGGCGACGCCATGTATCATCGGCGATCCTGACCGAGACGCAACCTTGCGGGGCGGCGATTCTCATGGGGGGATTATAGCACACTCCCCGGCCCGCAGCGACAATGTGGCGGGCCGTCAGGAGCCCCGAGGACGGCACTTCCGTTGGGGCCGCGCAGGCGCTGTGCGCATGTCTGCCGACGCGCCGCAGGAGGCCCACCGCCCATGGGTGGCGAAGCTCACAATCGTGCCGGGACAATACCGATGACCGGGTGGGTGACATGCAGCGCAAACTGATGGAGAGCATCGCCGCCTCGACCGATGAAATCGTGGCGCTGTGCCGGGACCTTTGCCGCCTCAACACCGTGAACCCCTACTCCGGCGACAGGAACCCCGGCGGAGAGCTGGCCGGCCAGGAGTACCTGGCACCCATCCTCGAGGGTCTCGGAGCTCAAGTATCGCTGCTGCCGTGCCCGGATGACATCTACTCCCGGATGGACGTCCTGGGGCCTGCGGAGCGTGACTTCTCCGACAGGCCAAACCTCGTGGCCGAGTTCGAGTTCGGCCGCGAGGGGCCGCGCATCGTGCTCAATGGCCACATGGATACCGTGGGTATCGACGGCATGGAGATCGACCCGCTGGGTGCCCAGGTCAGGGATGGCAAGATCTGGTCTCGGGGCACCAGTGACTGCAAGGGCGGGATCACCACCGCCGTCTCGGCCCTGCGGGCTCTGCTGGCCACGGGAGTGCCTCTCAAGGGCTCCGTGGTGTTCGAGAGCGTGGTGGATGAGGAGTGCAACGGCAGCGGCGCCGGGACACTGGCCTGCCTGGACGCGGGCTACACCGGCGATGCGGCGGTATTCGTCGACGGCAATGCCGGGGCCATGGTGCTGGGCTGCAGCGGCTGTCTCACCGCGGACCTGCAGGTGGAGGGCAAGGAGGGCCACGCAGCGTACGGTAACGGCATCTCGGCCATCGACAAGGCCCTTGTGGCCAAGGCCGCCGTGGACCGTCTCAAGGCCGAGCGCGAGGCCGCCCGGCCGCAGGCCCGGGTGAACCTGGGCATCTTCCACTCCGGCGTGCATCCCGCGGTGATTCCGGGCCGGGCCTACCTGTCCTTCAACTGCGTCTACGAGGTGGACGAGGCACAAAGCGCTCTGGAGCAGACCGGCGTCTGGGGCGCCGGCCCGATCCGCGACGGCTTCCAGGCCGTGCTAGAGCAGGTACAGGCAGGAGACCAATGGCTGGCGGAGCACCCCGTCCGCCTGACCTGGGTCAAGGACCTGGTGCCCTTCTGCGAGCCCGAGGACCTGCCGCTGCTTTCCGATCTCGAGGCCGCCTATCGCGCCGTGCGCGGCGAGAATCCGCAGCGGGCGAACATGGTGGGCTGGAGCGATGCCTCATACCCCTCGTCGCTGGCTAAGATCCCCACGATCCTCTACGGGCCGGGTGTGGAGGGCAAGGCCCATTCACAGGATGAGTACGTGGAGATCGACAACCTGGTGCGCTGCACCCAGGTACTGGCCGTCTACCTGCTGGGGCAGCTTGGGGCCTAGGCATCTGGTCGAGAAGTCCGGCCGGCCCGGTTTCTGTCATTCTGGAGCGTCGGCGTCGCAAGCTCGAGCTTGCGACGCTTGGGCGAAGAATCCCGTTGAATGCCAGGGGATTCTTCGAGCTGCTCTTGCCGGGAGCGGACGCTCTCAGAATGACAC
>CAYRFY010000310.1:0-5276 GCA_964423635.1 uncultured Armatimonadia bacterium
GTCCTTTCCCACAGCTTAGCCCAGCGCACCGGGCGAGACGCCCGCGCTCCCAGGACCGGCCAACGGCAATGCGGGCGAGACGCCCGCGGTCCCAGGAACGGCAAACGACAACGGCGATGCGGGTCCCGCTCAGCGGCGACCCGCGCTCCCAGGAACGGCGAACGGCCGTTCACCCCTCTCCACAGAACGGGCCCCGGAGCCCGGCGATCTTCCTTCACCACCCAGACCAGGAGTCTTCCGCATGACCAAGAGACCAGTCCTGCGTGCACTCATCCCCGTCGCCGCGGCCCTGCTATGCGCCGCGGCGGGCGCGCAGCAGAGCGCACTTTGGCGCCATGACTTCGAAACCCCCGGTCAGGAGGCGGCCTGGACCGGCTGGTCGGTGGACGAGCCCGTGAACATCGAGCGCCACTCCCCCGGCTACGACAGCGAGACGTGCCTGCGCTTCTCCATCACCCATACGAGCTGGGATACCGCCATCATCGCCTTCGACCCGCCGCTGAAGGTCACCGAACACAGCTATGTACGGTTCAAGATCAAGGCCGACCGCAGCGGAGGCTTCGGCCTCAATGTGCGCAATGCCACCGAGGAAGCCGAGTACTACACCGCCTTCAACCTGGTGCATACCGACTGGACCGTGGTGCAAAGAAGGCTGGCGGACGCCACCTACAAGCGTTTCGGCAAGCCCGGTGGCCCCCGCGATGGCGTGGCGGGCGATGAGCTGGGCAGTATTCAGATCGCCTACCTCGGCACGGAGATGCTCATCGACGACTTCGAGATCGTGCAAAGCGACGTCCCGCTTCCCGACCTTCCCCCCGATGACCTGGAGGCCCCGGAGGGCTACAGCCTGCAGGACTACGCCTGTCTGCGCGAGGTCTTTCCCTTCGGTGTGATTAGCACCGTAGCCGCCGGCAATGCCGCCAATGCGGAGCTCTTCGGCCAGACGAAGCAGGAGCGGTTCGAGGACGACTTGTGTGACCTGAAGCTGCGTGGCCTGAACGCCATCTCGAACTTCTGCGATGACGCCCAGGTGATGTGGCGGCTGGACCTCATGGACCGCTATCACCTGTACCTGGTGGAGACCATGCTGGCCAACAGCACCGTGGCCGGGCGCCCGGCCGATGATCCCCTCTGCCGGACGGTGCGCCGGGCCGCCGAGCACTCGAGACTGCTGTGCTGGTACGGGCGCGACGAGCCCACGGACTACCGGGCCTACCTGGAGAACAAGGCCGCCATCAACGCTCTGGACCCCGAGCATCCGGTGGCCAGCGCGTTCAACGAGATGTGGGCGGCCAAGGTGCTGGGGCCGTTCATGGAGCTTGTGATGCTGGATCACTACTCCGTGGTCCCCGGCCCGCCCGAGGTGGAGCGCCTGACCTACCACGCGGACTTGATCCGTGACGGCAAGCGCCTCACCGCCGGCGGCAAGGTGTGGTTCATCGCTCAGAGCTTCAGCGGCCGCAGCCGGGGGAGGTACACCTGGCGGATGCCGACGCCCGAGGAGATCCGGTTCGATGTGTACAACTCTCTGGCCGCCGGAGCCGGGGGCTTTCTGTTCTTCATCTACAACGACACCTGCACCTACCTGGACGGCACCCAGCGCGGCGAGGAGTTCGATGATACACTGGTGGACCCCTGGGGCAACCCGCACCCTGTGTATGAGGAGCTGTCCGACATCGCCGAGAAGGTCGTGCCGGTCATGCCCTCGTTCCTGGACGCGACAGAGCCCGAGAACGGTGGCCTCGCGATCCGGGCGGATGAGGGTCTGGCGGTCGGGCAGCTCAAGGGCGTCAATGGCACGCTGATCGTGGTGGTCAACGCGTCGCTGACCGAGGAGTACCACGGCGCAGTGGAGGTTGAGGTACCGGAGGGGCAAAGGCTGTTCGGGCCGCTGAATGAGCCCAACATCCCCGACGCCACCGGGCGGCCGGACCGCGACATCCTGCTGCGGCCGGGAGACGGATGCCTGCTGCTGGTGGCTACTGACGACCAGTTCATGGACGTCAAGAGGGGCTATCTGAACCGTGACTACCGACGGCGCTGGGAGCAGGCGGACGTGCGGCTCGGGCTCATGGCGCAGGCCGGCCTGCCGGTGGAGGAGCTGACGCGTCGTCTTGCCGACCAAGCGCCGGAGACGAAGGTTGCCGACACCATCCACGTGAATCCGGCGTTCGAGGGCCTGGAGGAGGACATCCGCGAGGCGGAGCGCAAGAACGCGCCGTACTGGAATGCCAGGCTGTCGCTGCAACACGTGCAGACCACCTTCGGCGAAATCCACCGGCTCATCCGCCCCCGGGTGGTCGCCGTCGATGGTACAGAAGACCCGGAGTGGCAAGCGACGTTCTCAGACATCAAGGCCCTCAGCGTCCGCTACTTCGATGCCCGGCGACGCTGGAGGGCGGGGCAGTGGCCGAGTGAGGAGGAGCTCACGGGGCTCCAGAGGCGTGTGGGCGAGCTGGAGGAGAAGGTGGCGAGGAAGGTGGGAGGGTAGGCGAGGCGGGCGCGGGTCTCTGCCGTCAGTGGCGCGGGCTTTCCAGCCCGCGTGTCGAGCGGGACGCTCGACAGCCGTTGCGGCCGCTGGGGCACGGGGGAGCCCGATGACGGGCACCGACCCGTGGGGTCGGTGCCGGCGGGCTGGAAAGCCCGCCCCACCAACGACAAGGCGGCGAAGCCCGCCCCACCGGCGGCCCGCTGCAGCGCAAGTTTGTTAGGCAGACACCATCCAGGATCGGGAGCGATGCACATGACAAGCTGTACACTTCTGGCGATAGCCTCCTTGCTGGCCGGAGCGGCCCATGCCGGGCCGGTCTTGTTCGACTTCGAAAACGACGCGGAGCTTGAAGCCTGGGTCATCCGCGATGCCGACCAGGACAAGCTCGAGCGCGTGGCGCAATTCGCCACTTCCGGCGAATACTCCATGAGATTCACCACTCCCGCATGGAAGCAGGGCATGGGCGAGTGGCCCGCCTTCGAGGTTAAGCCTCCGGAAGCCGACTGGTCCGGCTATGACCGGCTCATGGTCGATATCGTCAATCCGGCGGACCAGTATTTCTTCCTCTCGCTCTTCGTTTCCGACAGCAAGGTTCCGTTCCGCGAGAGCCTGAGCTACGGTTTCCAGCTTCCCGAAGCGGGCTACAGGCGGTTCATCATCCCGCTTGCCGGCCTGCCCGAGAAGGTAAACCGGAAGGACATCTCGATCGTCCACTTCTTCACCCAGCGCCCCGCGGCGGATATGACACTGTACCTGGACAACCTCCGGCTGCTGGCTCCCGGAGAGGAGCCGCCCGCTCCACGGGAGGGCTCCGGCAGTGAGATCGCCGAGCTGACGCTGGACCGCGTCGCGGCCTCGCAGGCGGTGCTGGACAGTTCCCGGGCGGAACTGGCCGAACTGGGCGACGCGCCCGGTCTGATGACGCGCGTCGACGCCCTCCAGGCGTGGCTGGATGGAATCCGGCGGACGCTGACGGCCCCGGAGGTCACCATCGCCCAGGTACAGCAGGCCAAGAGCGATCTGGACCGGCTTCCGGGCGCCTCGGAGCGGCTGATCGCGGAGGGCAAGTTCGAGGCCGCCTGCAATGCGGCCGAGATCGGCGCTCCTGCCATGCTCGTGGGCTTTTCCACCTCCATGGTCAAGCTGCTGCCTCGGGAGATGCCCTTCGAGGTCGATGTGCGCCGGAGCATGGAGCTCAGCCTGGCGCGCAACGAGAAGGAGGCCTTCCAGGTGGCCGTCATGCCTCGGGGCGAGGCGCTCCGGGGTGTCGAGCTGTCCGTCACGGACCTGAAGACCGAGGCGGGCGAGGTGCTCTCCGCCGAACAGGTGGACTGTGATGTGATGGGTTATGTGAAGACCGAGGGCAAGCCGCCCTATGCCGTCTCGCACATCGGCTGGTGGCCGGACCCGATCCTGGACTTCCTGGGCCCGATCGACATCCAGCCCGGAGACCTGCAGTCGTTCTGGGTTCGCGTGCGGGCGCCCAAGACCCAGGCGGCCGGTGAGTACGAAGGCACGCTGACCGTCTCGGCGCAGGGCGTGGAGCCGGTGCAGTTCCCGCTCATCGTGACCGTACGGAGCTTCACGCTGCCCGACCACACCTCACTGCCGACGGCGATCACGTACTTCCAGACTGCCTCGAGGATGGTCGGGGAGGAAGAGTGGGCGCGGATGAAGCTGGTCTGGGCCGACTTCCTGGCCGACTATCAGATCGACTACGACAGCCTCTACCGCAGCGGACCGCCCGACTTCGAGGTCGTCCAGCACCTGCACAGGCAGGGCAAGCTCGTGGCCTTCAATCTCGGCAACGTGTTCAACGCGGGCACCAGCGAGGAGGGCTTCGATCAGGCCATCGCCGACACCATCGAGCGCCTGCGGCCGGGGTACGAGAAGGCCAAGGAGTTGGGCCTACTGCCGTACGCCTACATCTACGGCTTCGACGAGCGGCCCAAGGAGCAGTTCGGGCTTCTGGAGCGATCCGCCCAGGCGCTGAAGAAGGCCTTCCCCGAGGTCCTGCTGATGACCACCAGCTACGACCACAGCTTCGGGCTGGAATCCGAAGTCAAGACCATGGACGCCTGGTGTCCGCTGACCCCGAGCTTCAAGCCCGACGTGGCGGAGGAGGCGCGGGAGGCGGGCAAGAAGGTCTGGTGGTACATCTGCTGCGGCCCCCAGAACCCCTTCGCCAACTGGTTCGTGGAGTATGCGGCCATCGAATCCCGTCTGCTGATGGGCGCCATGACGGCCAAGTACCGCCCGGACGGCTTCCTTTACTACTCCCTGGACATCTGGAACGCCAACCAGCCCATCGAGACCGGACCGTTCACCCAGTGGAACCCGGTGAGCTGGACCACGTACCACGGTGACGGGTCTCTGATCTGCGCCGGGCCCGGCGGCAAGCCGGTGCCCACCATCCGCCTGGAGAACTACCGGGACGGGATGGAGGACTTCGCCTACGCCTGCATCCTCGAGGAGGCGATCCGCCGCGTCGAGGCCCGGGGCGAGCTGAGCGAACCTGAAAAGGCCTGGCTTGAGGAGGCCAAAGAGGCCGTCGTTGTCCCCGAGAGCCTGGTCAAGAGCATGGCGGAGTATAGCCACGACCCGGCGGAGCTCTACGCCTATCGCGAGCGGGTGGCCAGATTGATCGAGGACACCGGCCTGACGGACCTCAACCCCTGGGGCGACGGCTTCGGGGTGCGGGGCTTCGGAGGCTAGAAGTCCGGCCGGAAACCTAACCTTCGCCGGGAATGTCATTCTGAGAGCGTCCGCTCCCGGAGGGAGCAGC
>CAYRFY010000310.1:5286-9144 GCA_964423635.1 uncultured Armatimonadia bacterium
TCTTCGCTATCTCGCTGCGCGAGATGGACGCTCAGAATGACAGGAAATCGACCAGCCGGACTTCTCGGCCGGCCTTCTAAGCGGCCGCTGCGGCGGGGCGCTCCGTCCGCCTGCCCCCATCCCCGGGGGCGGTGGATGATCCGGAGCGCCTCGCCGCCCTTTACCCCATGTTGCAGAACCGTTCCTTAGCACTTGACGCCGGCAGGCTATAGTGGGTACCGTTGTGTGCGGAAAGGTCCACCAAGGAGCGGTCTGAGCGAGCAGCGACGACACATGCCGGGTTCGCGCCCGCGTCGTCGGGCTGCGTGGCCCGATCCGCGCGCAGCGGCGGATGCCGCATGCCTGCGTGCGGATGCCGCCGAGTGCACCCACTTTGGCTTCTTCCCCTTCGAAGCTTCGCCAAGAGAGACGATACCTGGCAATGTCTGCAATGAGCCCCGTCGGCGGGGTGGGCTTCCTGCGTCGCAGGTGGCACGCCCGTTCCGGCTATCGCGAAGTATTGGCCCTCGCGGGCCCCCTGGTCCTGAGCACCGGCTCCATGACGGTGCAGCAGTTCGTGGACCGCGTCTTTCTGTCCTGGCACTCTCCGGAGGCGCTGGCTGCGGCGCTGCCCGCAGGCACCATCTCCTTCACCGTGATGTGCTTCTTCATCGGTACGGCTTCGTACGCGAACACCTTCGTGGCCCAGTACCACGGCTCCCGACAGCCCGAGCGCATCGCCGCCTCGGTGTGGCAGGCCATCTATGTCGCTTTGCTCTCGGGACTGTTCATCCTCCCCTTCGCCCTGCTGGCGGAGCCCCTGTTCCGCCTGGCGGGCCACGACCAGGCGGTGCAGGAGGCCGAGTGCGTCTACTTCCGCATCCTGATTCTGGGTGGCGGCGCCTCGGTGCTCTCCGCAGCGGTGTCTTCGTTTTTCACCGGCATTGGCAGGACGGCCACGGTGATGTGGGTGAACATCGGGGCCGCCGTAATCAACGGCATACTGGACTACGCCATGGTTCTGGGCAACTTCGGGCTGCCCAGGATGGGCATTGCCGGTGCGGGGTGGGCGACGGTGATCGCCCAGAGCCTCGGCGCGCTGGCGTTCCTGGGGCTCTTCTTGCTGGGCCGCCTGCGGACCGAATACAGTGTCTGGCACGCCTGGCGGATCGATTGGCCACTGCTGGGCCGTCTCCTGCGCTTCGGCGCCCCCAGCGGCGTGCAGTTCATGCTGGACATCCTGGCCTGGTCGGTGTTCATCATGCTCGTGGGACGTCTGGGCGTGACCGAGCTGGGCGCCACAACACTGGCGTTTCAGGTCAATAACATCGTCTTCATGCCGATGATCGGCTTTGCCATCGCCACCTCCACGCTGGTGGGGCAGCGTCTGGGGGAGAATCGCCCCGACCTGGCAACTACCGCCACGTGGTCGGCTTTCCAGATCACCTTCAGCTACATGGCCTTCCTCGCGGCGCTCTACGTCTTGACGCCGAACCTGTTCCTCGCCCCCTTCGGCGCCAAGGCCGATCCCGCCCAGTTCGCCTCCCTGCGAGACATGGCCGTGATCCTGCTGCGGTTCGTAGCGCTCTACTCGCTCTTTGATGGCGCGAACCTGATCTTCTCGGCGGCGCTGAAGGGCGCGGGCGACACGCTGTTTGTGATGTTCCTGTCGTCCTCGCTTGGCCTCGTCCTGATGGTGCTTCCGACATGGCTGGTCTGCCGCGACGAGAACGGGAGCATCTGGGCGGCGTGGTGGTCCCTGACGGCCTTTGTGATGGTGCTTGCGGTGTGCTTCCTGCTGAGGTTCCTGCAGGGGAAGTGGAAGAGCATGCGGGTGGTGGAGGAGACGGCGATGAACGATGAGGTGGCTCTGGCGGAGGTGGAGACGGCGTAGGGAGGCGCGAGGCCGTGCACCCACTGTGCGGTTGTGGGGCGGGGATGCCGCCGAAGCCACTCACATCTAGTTCACCGTGCCCGCGGGTCTCCAGAGCCTGTCGGCTAAGTCAATTGGGCCGCCTACGTGCCTCGTTGCCATAGCTCGGAACGCGTAGGATGAGTGTCGTCATGGTCTCCCAAACGTGTTACCGCCGCATTGATGACGCGCTTATCCACGGGACGTCACTCGCCCGCGCGTGTCCGAGGGTCCGAAGGGACTTTGTCGACAGGCTCTCCAGGCCCGCACGCCGTGGCCCTTGCTGTTCGTGGGGCGGCGCCCCTGCGCCGCCCCCTTTGACCGCCGCTCATCCTGCGTCTCGGCAGCCGCACCTCCGGCTTATGCGGGCCCGCCGCCTACCCCACCGGCCGGCTGGTGAGCAGACCTATCCCCCGTCCCCTATCCCCCACCGCATTGTAGAACATGAAGAGGGTGTCGCTAGTCGGCTCATGGACAATTGAGACCTTGTGGGCGTATTGCCGGTCGCGGCCGCTGGGGTTGCCGCCGGACTTGTACAGCGGTTCCGGGTGCACCGTCCAGTGGCGAAGATCGGTGGAGAAGGCCGCCATGATGTGTGCCCCGCCGCGGCCAACGCCGAAGTAGATCATCGCCCAGTGGTCCTCGTCCCAAAACACCTTGCCGTCGGAGCAGAACTGCTCGTCATATCCCCCCGGCGTGTTGCGCACCACCGGATTGCCGGAGTGGCGCCGCCAGGTGAGCAGGTCGGCGGAGGTGGCAAGGCCCGTCTGCTCGATATTGCCGTTGGCGGCGTTGTAGAAGTTGTAGTACAGCCCTTCGTGCTCCACGAGCCAGGGCTGGTAGATGCAGTCTTTCTCCCACTCCCCACAGTCCTCGTCGTGCACCGAGAGGATGTAGCCATCCCTGGCCCGTCGCCACTTGAGCCCGTCGTCGCTGACCGCGACGCCTTCATACCCCGGCCGCAGCTCGTAGCCCCCCTGCCGCGGGTAGGCCCCGTACAGCGACCAATAGGTGCCCTGGTGGCGTTTGAGCAGCCGCGGGGCTTTGAGGTCATACGACTCGTACAGGTACGCGCCCAGCACGCGGCCGCCGTGGTCGAACTCCCCCTCGGGCCCAAAGCCCATGGCAAGGCCGAGGTACTCCCAGTGCAGCAGGTCCTCGCTCTTCGCCACAAAGGACTGGTACCCCCGGCCATTGAAGCCGATGAAGCTCATGTACCAGGCGTCCTCGCCCGCAAGCCGGTAGACGGTGGGCACGTCGGTGGCCTGTACATCCTCAAAGCCCGGGATCATCGGGGCCGCGGGGATCACATGCTCGGGCCAGTAGTGCCAGCCCCGGAACTTGGCCGACCAGGCGTCTACAGTGGCGCGTTCGATGGGCTCCGGAGCCGAGAACAGACAGGCGGACAGAGCGACAATGGGAAGCATGGATCGGGTGTCCTTTCGCGATGTGGGCGGCGGGGCCGTTGACGTTAACGTTCCGGTGTTGACGTCGCCCTCTCCTGAGCACGCTGTATGCGCAAGCGGCTCGCAGAGACGCCGAGAGGGAAAGCGGGCCGGAGGCCCGCAGAGAGCGGCGCCGTGGCCGTCCGGTCCGCAGGACCGGCGGCGCCCGAAGGGCGCCCATAGCGGCGGCCGTGAGCCCGCCGCGCCGTTCGCCCGGCGCCAACGGCATGCGGGCGGCGCTTCAGCGTTACGCCGCGCTCCCAGCATGGCGACGGCCAACGACCACGCCAACGGCAATGCAGGCTGGAACTCCCATTATGCATGAACGCAATGGGGCCACATTTCGCCATTCCCGCGTCGGGAACGGTCGAAGTACTGCCGTTCTCCCCCCTCATCCCGTCTCCGCCGGCCGTTTGGCGGAGTGCAAGCGGCTCGCAGAGACGCCGAGAGGGAAAGCGGGCCGGAGGCCGCAGAGAGCGGCGCCGTGGCCGTCCGGTCCGCAGGACCGGCGGCGCCCGAAGG
>CAYRFY010000311.1:0-9123 GCA_964423635.1 uncultured Armatimonadia bacterium
GTCGTTTGCCCGGTTCATGGACGTGGTCTGCCTGTGGGTATGGGAGGCCAAGAATCTCCCCGGCCTCGCGGGCCATATCGCCCGCTGTCGCGAGCTGTTGCCCGAAAAGCCGCTGGTCATGGGCGTCTACCTGCGCGACTACCCGACCCAGGCGCCGGTGCCGCTGGAGCTGCTCAAGGTGCAGTGGGACATCATGCTATCGTCCTTTGCCTCCGGTGCCCTCGACGGCTTCTCCATCCTGTCGGGGAACTTGATCGACGGGCACCGGGAACAGGCCGACTACATTCGCGACGTGATCGCGGCCAATTCCTGATCGTCGCCCAGCGGAATAGCGGCCAGGGAGTGCGATGACAGGACGCGGCTGTCGACATATGCCTCCCCCGAGCCGACAGGGAAGGGAGCCGGCCGATGAAGACCATCCTGCAGCGGCAAGTCGGCCCGGGCGTGATCCGGCTTGTCCAGGGAGATATCACGCTGGCACAGACCGATGCGATCGTGAATGCCGCCAATGAGCATCTGCAGCACGGAGGCGGCGTGGCCGCGGCCATCGTCCGCCGCGGCGGACGCGTCATCCAGGAGGAGTCCGACCGGATCGGCCATTGCCCGGAGGGAGAGGCGGTGGTGACCGGGGGCGGGGCGCTGGCCGCCCGGTACGTCATCCACGCAGTGGGCCCCCGGGGCGGCGACCCGCAGGGAGACGAGAAGCTTGCCTCTGCCGTGGCCAGCAGTCTCCAGCGGGCCGAGGAGCTGTCAGTGGCCGGCATTTCTCTTCCCGCCATCAGCTCCGGCATCTTCGGGTTCCCCAGGGATCGCTGCGCCCAGATCCTGCTGGACACCGCCCAGGAGTACCTGGCCCTGCATCCCGACAGCTCCCTACGGCAGATCGACTTCGTACTGTTCGACGACGAGACGACCGGTGTATTCGTTAAGGAGTGGCACGAGCTTTGGGGGGAGTAGGGGAGAGGGGCGGACGGCGACGGCGAACCGCTACCTCGCCGGGTCTTGAAGCGGTCGGCGGAGGCCCAATAGGGCGCCTCGACACGAAACGGAGGCCTCCCATGCCCCTTTTGTTCGCGTTTGTTGCGCTGGCCGCCACCGCTCCGGCCTGGGGCGATGCCCTCGCCCCCTGGGCTACCAACACCGATCCCACCGACACTCCCCGGAGCCATGTGGAGGAGGTGTCCTCCACGGAGCACTCCTACAGCATCAACCACGGCGGCACCATGGATGGCACCAACTGCCGCCCGCCCATCGGCTATGCCGCCTGGCATCAGACGTGGGAGAGCAATCGGTGCGTGCGCCTGGAGAACGTGGGGGAGACGGATGTGGTCAATCCCTGGCTCTCCAACGGCCGGAGCAACTTCCGCACCCTGGCGGAGCTGGTCGCCGGCGCCCTGGAGTCCGGGATGACCGAGGAGGAGAAGGCCATCTCCGTGTGGCGGTGGCAGATGAACCACCGGTTCCACGCCTACACGGCGGACGACGAGGTCAACGACCCGGTGAAGGTGTTCAACGTCTACGGCTACACCCTCTGCGGCAATGACGCCATCTGTCTGTCGGGGATGTGGCGGGATGCCGGGCTGCAGGTGCGGCCTGCGCACCCGGTGGGACACGTGGTCACCGAGGTCTTCTACGGCGGGCGCTGGCACCTGCTGGACGGCGACGAGCACTGCATCTTCCTGCTCCGGGACAACCACACCATCGCCGATGAGCAGGAGATCGTGCGCGACCACGACCTGATCAAGCGCACCCACACCTACGGTATCCTCAGCCGCGACAGCCGCGACACCGATGAGTTCTCGGCCTCCCTGTATGTCCATGACGGCGAGCCGGGAGGCACCCGGGACTGCGCTCGCGGCCACGAGATGAAGATGACGCTCCGTCCCGGCGAGGCCATCACCTGGCGTTGGGGACACCTGGAGCCGGCGAAGTACCACGGCTACGAGGACATCGCCGACTGGGGCGAGAACGCCATCGACAGGGTCTGCAACGGGCTGTGGGAATACTCGCCGGACCTGGCCGGTGATCTGTGGCGCGGGGGCTCGGTGGTGGCCGAAAAGGTGGTATCGGGCCCGGACGGTCTGCGCCCGGCGGACGATGGCGAAGGCCGCGTGGTGTGGCATATGGCGGCTCCCTATGTGTTCATCGGCGGGAGCCTGCAGGCCGAAGGGGAGGGCCTCGGGTTTGCGCTGTCTTGGGATGGCGAGACCTTCGAGCCCGTCGAGTCCGATCTGGACCGGCTTTTCCCCCCGGCCGGTCCGGCGCGCTATGGCTACTATCTGGAGTGCAGATTGTCCGCCGGAGGGCGTCTGAGGAGCCTGCGGGTTCGCAACGACATTCAGATGGCGCCGCTCTCGCTACCGGGCATGGTGGTGGGGGAAAACGAGTTCACCTACACCGACGACAGCCCCGGACCGCGGCGAGTGCGCATCACCCACGAGTGGGTGGAGCGGTCCTGCTCACGCCCGCCCGCCGCGCCGCCGGCGCCCCTGTTTCCCCCGGCCGATAGCCAGATCGAGGGCAGCCGGATCACTTTCCGCTGGGAAGCCCCCGAAGACCCCGGCGGGGAGGCCATGGCCGACTACCACTTCGAGCTGTCCGAGCGCCCGGACATGAAGTGGCCGCTATCCCCCAACTGCGAGAAGCTCGTCTCGCTCACGGCGGATCAGGGTCAGGCACGGTATTGCTTGCCCTATACAGGACTGCTGGAACCGGACCGATACTATTACTGGCACGTGCGGGCCCAAAGCGCCGGGGGTGTCTGGGGACCGTGGAGCGAGAGGTGGCGGTTTGTGCTGCGCGGGCCCGCGGCACCGGTGGAAGTGGCCCTGGTGCCGGATCTCGAGCGCGGGACAATGGCGCTTGAGTGGGAAGCGAATGCGGCGGGGCGCAGGCCGGTGCGTTACCGGGTGTATGGCAGCGATGAGAAGGGCTTCACCATCAGCGATGAGCCATACAATGTGAACGTGGGGAACCAGGAGGAGAGGCTCCCGCTTCCATTCCCGGCCAACTTCGTCTGCGAGACGGAGAGCTCGAGGCTCGCCGTGATCGGCCCCGACCTGGAGCTGCCCAATGCCAACCGGTCCTACTACCGCGTGGTCGCTGTGGACGAGCACGGCAATCTCAGCGGCCCGTCGGATTACGTGGCGGCTCCCAGACCGCATGTATACACGCGGCCTGTGACGGAGGCGGAGGTGGGGCGGCCTTACAGCTATGCGGTGGGCGTCACCCGATCCCTGGGCGACCTCCGCTGCCGCCCGACCAGGGAGTCGTCGTACAACTCCGGCTTCTGGGATGTGGAGCACCCGGTGTTTTCGCTGCCCGTGGGGCCGGAGTGGCTCCGCATCGACCCGGCGACCGGTGTCCTCTCAGGGACGCCGCCGACGGCCGGTAATGTGGAGGTGCAGGTGCGGGTGGAGACCGAAGGGGGCCGGTCCGCGACCCAGACGTTTGGGATCAAAGTGGCGCCGTAGAGGCACCCAACGGGCGCAGTGGCACCGAGCCGATTACAATCAGCACCTGACAAGCGTGGGCATTTGTGCTATATGTAATATTAAGGGTAATGTGGCAGGCCTCCCAGGGGGATGCTTGGGGCTCGCAATACCACCCTTGGAAGTATGCGTACCAACCGGGGCCGTACCTCCTCGGTCGCAGTAGGATCAGTCCATGTAGGTTGCGTCGCGCCCCCGGTGGGGGCGGAGGCTGTGGGCTTTTCCGGACACCGTAGCTATCGTCACACCAAACCAGCGGAGGTATGATCATGCGCATCTGCGCGATTCTCCTGGCCGTCGTCGTGGCCGTCCCTGTGCTTGCGGGCTCTGAGTTCGGCTGGCCCGTTGTGGACACCGACTGGCCTCAGATGCAGTGGCGCCCGCTGTATCAGCGGGCCATGGAGCACAACCTGGCGCGGCGGATGCTGGTGGGTTACCCGGATTTCACCGTTCAGGCCGAGCGCGTCACCACTCGCTACGAGTGGGCCGCCGTAGTCAGCCGGCTGGTGCACTACTTCGAGGTGCCCCTGCCCGACTATGAGTATCTGCCCCCCGACGTGCCCTGGGACCACTGGTGCACCGACGCCTGCCAAGTCTGGGTCGCTTCGCGGCTCTATCCCACGGCGCCGACCATGAACTTCCGCGGCGAGCGTGCCCTGAGCCGGGGAGAGTTCGCCTTCACCATGCTGAACCTGATGCACCTCATGGAGGGCGAGACGCCGCCGGCGACACTGCTGGAGAGCCGGGACATCCGCGAGCAGGCCGGAGACATTCTGCGGCAGCGTGGGATCCTCGTGGGTTATCCGGACGGCCTGATGCATCTGGACCACGCCATGCCGCGGTGGCAGGTGGCCGTCGCCGTGTACAGGCTGCTCTTGTGGAACCAGGAGCAGACCGGGGCGCAGCCGTGGGGGCCGGCGCGCACGCGTCCCACGCAGCCGTAGTCGGCAGAGCCTGTTGGCTAAGTCGATTTGGCCGCCTACGTGCCTCGTTGCCATGGCTCGAGATGCGTAGGAAGAGTGTCGTCATGGCGCTGCAGTCATGTCTGCTCCGCATTCAGGATGCGGTCAACCACGGGACGTCACGCGGCCGCGTATATCCGAGGGTGCGAAAGAGATCTACCGACAGGCTCGGCAGACCCCATCCTCATCGGCACATCGTCACCTACCGGCATCCGCCGGCCCGGTGAATGGCCGGGTGCCACCGCAGTCGTCGGGAGGTGGCGGGCCGGTGTGTCGAACCGTGTTGTATGTCGCTGCAATGGGAGGGCTATCGTGCTATCGCCCAACCGTTTCTTCCCCATCGTGTTTCTTCTTCTTCTCTGTGCGCTGGCCGGGGCCCAGACCTGGCCCGATTCGGCGGGCGTTGCCTCCCTGCTGGGGAACCTGGGGTCGCTCCAGGGCCTGAGCGCCCAGGGCACCCCTGCGGTGTACACTCGCGCCAATCTGGCGCAGTACGGCGGCGCGGACCCGGAGCGCATCTTCCTGTATGACTATCGGTGGACGGTGGCCTCCGTGTGGAAGGCTCAGAGCCCCGCGGTGACCATCGCCGCCGACGTCTACAGCTTCGGCTCGGAGATGGATGCTTTCGGGGCCTTCAGCATCGACCGCAAGGTAGGCCCCGTTCCGCCCGACATCATTGCCCTGCCGGGACAGGCCTCGGCACTGGCGGCCTACTGGGCGGGCACGCAGTTGCACGTGTGGCGGGGGCCGCTGTACGTGCGCATCGTGCCGGCCTCGGATGAGCAAAGCGCCAAAGCCCCGGTGCTGGCTCTGGCGACGGCGATCCTGGGCAAACTGCCCAAGATGGCGGGGGATCCCGGCATTCTCCGGCTGCCGCCGGTGAGAGATCTGCTCATCGAGAGCGTCAAGTACCAGACGAAGAGCGTCATGGGGCAGAAGTTCCTGTCCAACGCCCTCACCGGTACGTACGGCACCCGCACGGCGGCAGGAGGCGTGGAGGCGAGCATGCAGCTCGTGTTGATGGATGCCGGCCAGGCCGCAGGCGCGGAGCAGGCCTTCAATGCGCTGCAGGCCGAGCTGTCCGGCAGTGGACCCACCAACCCGGTGACGGCTCTGGGCGAGCAGGCGGTGGCGGGGCGCCACCCGCGGTACGGGCAGGTCTTCGCCATGCGCCAGGCCCGCTACGTGGCCATCGCCTGGCAGGTGGCGGACCCCAGGACCGCCCAGACCGTGCTGCGCGAGGTGGCCAAGAACATCCGCGCCGTCAAGTAAGCGGCCCCGGGCCACACCCTCAGAACCCCAAGAAGCCACAGCCTGTGCGAAGGCTGTGGCTTTTGGCATCCGGCGAGCCCGCTCGCCCGGCTCCTACCCCTCGCACAGTCGCCGCGCCCGCTGCTCACACTCCCGGTAGATCTCCTCCTCGTCTTGGCCCGGGAAGTCACCGTCCTGCATGGCGATCTCCCCGTCCACGACGGTCATCTTCACATCACTGCCGTGAGCGGAGTAGATAAGAGCAGATTCCACGTCATGCAGGGGCCGCAGGTGCGGGGCGCGCAGGTTCACCATCGCGATGTCGGCCCTCTTGCCGGGCTCGAGACTGCCCGCGATCTGGGAAAGCCCCAGCGCCCTGGCGCCACCGATCGTGGCCATCCTCAGAGCTTCATCGGCCTTCACGACGGTGGGGTCGCCGGAGGTGCCCTTGTGCACTACGGCGCTGAGGAAGGCCTCCTCCAGGACGTCGAGGTTATTGTTCGAAGCCGCACCGTCGGTGCCCAGGCCCACCACCGCGCCACCCCTGAGCAGATCGGGGATAGGGGCAAAGCCGTTGCCCAGCTTCAGATTGCTGCCGGGGCAGTGGGCGATCCCCACTTGCCTGTCGATGAGCGTCGCCATGTCGGCGTCGTCCAGATGCACGCAGTGAGCGGCCACGACCCTGCAGTCGAAGAGGCCCAGGCGCTCCAGATGCTGCACGGGGCTGGCGCCCCTGGCGGCGAAAGAGTCCTCTACCTCCTGGAGCGTCTCCGAGATGTGGATGTGCACGGGGATGTCCTGCGCCAAAGCGGCCTCCCTGACCCTCTGCAGCAGCTCATCGGGACACGTGTACGGCGCGTGGGGGCCCAGCATGGGGTGGACGCGCCCCTGGTCGTCGGCCTTCACCTCGGCGGTGAACTCCACGGCCTCCGCCAGCATGCCGTAGGGGTCGTTGGAGAAGCCCAACAGGACGCCGGACGGGCAGACACGAATCATGCCGTCCCGTGCCGCTTCGGTGGCGGGGCGGTAGAAGTGGTACATGTCGTTGAAGCACGTCACTCCACCCCGGAGAAGCTCCAAGACGCCGAGACGGGTGCCCCAGTAGACGTCCTCCTCCACCAGTCTGGCTTCTGTGGGCCAGATGCGCTCCTCCAGCCACGGCTTCAGTGGCATATCGTCCCCAAAGCCCCGGAACAGCGTCATCGCCAGGTGCGTGTGGGCATTGACCAAACCCGGTAGGACCACGCAGCCGGTGCCGTCGATGGTCCGGTCGCACTTCTGCTGCGGAGCCCCGGCCGTCGGCCCCGCGTAGGTAATGCGGTTGCCCTCCCACTGCACCACGCCGTCATCGATCCGCCCCATGCCGTCGACCATCGTCAGGACAATTGCGTTTTCGATGCGGCTGACTGCCATGCGAAGACCCTCCGGGAACCTTCCAGGCGTGCTGCAGGACTGTGGCGGCAACGGCGGGACACTCCGGCAAGGCGGGGCCGTTATCGCGTTTCTGAGCGCGCAGATTCACCGCGGCGACGGAATGGGTCGGCGAAGATAGGCCCCCGGGATGCTGAAGAACGGCCTCCGACTGTCGACCGGTCCGAAGCGGAGCGTGGCTAGAACTCTCGCTCGACCATGAAATTGGCCCAACCGGCCAACCACCGGGTGTATTGGGAGGGCACGACCTTCTCGAGACTGGCGAGCGCTTTGTCGATGTGCTGTTTCGCCATCTGGGCCACGGTGTCCAGCGCCCCGAGGTCTGCAAGCAGGTCCACGGCCTGGCGGACCTGCTCGGGCGTGGCCCGAGGATTGCCGACGATCGTGTCCAGCCTGCCTCGTGTCTGTGCGTCGGCGACGCGGAAGGCCTCCAGCAGGACGGGCGTCCGTTTGCCCTCGAGGATATCGCTCCCCACCGGCTTTCCGAGCTTCTCCTGGTCTCCGACTACGCCGAGCAGATCGTCCTGGAGCTGGAACGCGGTTCCGCATTCGGCGCAGAAGGTGGCGATGGCCTGCACCCGCGGATCCTGCTCGTCGGTTGTCCGCAGGCCCAGCATGGCTCCCGCCTTGCCGGCGAACTGGTACAGCACCCCGGTCTTGAGGTACATCATGCGCAGTACGTCCTGGATAGAGACCTCGCTGATGGGCTGCTTTCCGAACTGGATGTCGAGTGTCTCGCCCTCCACGAGGTCGGCCACGACGTTGCGCTCGAGGTCGTCGACCAGGTGTACCAGGAGCTCGGGCGGCACATTGCGGGAGCCCAGGAACATGGCGACACAGAGGCCGTGCTGCACGTCACCGGCGAGGATGGACAGGCTGATGCCGTAGTCGGCGGCCTCCGGATACTTGAGCTCCCAGTCGCGGGCCGCCAGCTCGGCACCCAGAATGTGGCCGGTGGGACCTCCACGGCGGAGGCTGTCGTGGTCGATGATGTCGTCGTGCATCAAGGTCCAGGTGTGGAACAGCTCGAGGGCGGCCGCGGCCGGAATCACGTCACGCTCGTTGCCGCCCACAGCGCCACAGGAGAGCATGAGCACGGCGGGCCGCAGGCGCTTGCCGCCCCTCTCCAGATAGGAGGCCACCAGCCGGCGCAGATGCTCCGGTCGGATGCGACCGAGGGTGTCGGGGTCGAGCAATAGCTCGTCCACCCACCGGCTACGAACTGACAGTGCGGCCGTGAAATCCTGCGCGCCGGGCATGTTAGGCTACGCACCCTCTCTGCTTGGGGCTGTCGAGCGGCCCGTCTATGATCTGTGGCCAAGCGCTTGGTTGGCTGCAATGGGAGGCCTCGACGGCCTCCGTCCCTGCCGCCTCCGGGGCGCGGCATGTGTGCCGCGACATCCCCCACAGCGCCGGGAGGCTGCGAACCACGCCTGCGGTGCACAGCGAACCGGCTCGGCGCTGCGCGGGGAATGCTCTCTACCGAGGCCGGACCCGCCGCCGATCCCGTTCGGTCTCGGCCCGCAGGCGATCGAGCTGGGCCTCGTCCAGCAGGTCTACCGTCTCGCCGCGGCGTGGCACGCTGTTGTCAATCCCCTCGTCGGCAAGCAGGCCGGAGAACGTCAGGCAAGCCTCGGTCTCACCGTGGGTGATGAAGATGTTCCTGGCCTTTCCGATGGCCTTTGCCCAGCGCAGCAGCCCGGCCTGATCGGCATGGGCCGAGAGGCCCTGGATTGACTTTATCCGGGCGCGTACGCGGTGAGGTCGCCCGAACAGCTTCACGCTCTTGGTGCCTTCCACGAGTATCCTGCCCAGCGTCCCTTCTGCCTGGAAGCCTACGAACAGGATGGTGTCATTGCCGTGGCCGAGGTGGTGGTGCAGGTGGTGGCGGATGCGGCCGGCCGTGCACATGCCGCTGGCCGAGATGATGATGAGCGGACCGTCCATGGAGTTCAGGGCCCGCGACTGCTCGGTGGACTGGGTGAACT
>CAYRFY010000312.1:0-9096 GCA_964423635.1 uncultured Armatimonadia bacterium
GATCTGATTGGACCGCATCACGCACGGCTCGGCCCCCAGCTCCCCCAGGTACTGGTACAGGTTGTACACAAACGAATCCTGGTTGTCCAAGAGCAGCACCATCGTCGGACCTTGGCCCCCTTGGCCTCACTGCGGTAGTCCGGCATCCAGCGCCCGGGCCGGCGCCCGGCCCTTGACCAGCGTCTCGATGTACTCGTCCTCCGGGTCCGAATCGGCCACGATCCCGCCGCCGACCTGGAAGTAGGCCGTCCTATCAAGCACCGCGATGGTGCGGATGACGATGTTCAGGTCCACTCGGCCGTCCAGGCCCAGGTAGCCGATGCAGCCCGTGTACGGGCCGCGGCGAGTGGGCTCCAGCTCCTCGATGATCTCCATCGCCCGGATCTTGGGCGCTCCCGTGATCGAGCCGCCGGGGAGCGTGGCCCGCAGCAGGTCCACATTGGAGGCCTCGGGGCGCAACCGTCCCACAACCGTGGCCACCAGATGGTGCACCGTGGGATAGCTCTCCAGGACGACGAGCTGCGGCACCTCAACGGAGCCGAAGCGGCAGACCCGTCCCAGATCGTTGCGCTCCAGGTCCACGATCATCGTCAGCTCGGCGGCGTCTTTCTCGCTGGCCAGCAACTCCCGAGCCAGTGCCTGATCCGCCGCGGGGTCGGTGCCTCGGGGACGGGTCCCCTTGATCGGGCGCGTCTCCACCAGTCCCTCCCGGACCAGGACGAAACGCTCCGGCGAGGCGGATACGAGCTGGATGTCATCGAACCCCAGGTACGCGGCGAAGGGCGCCGGGTTGATCTCGGAAAACCTCCGGTACAGCTCCCAGGGGGTGATGCGCACGGTGCCCTGGAAGCGCTGGGAGAGGTTGGCCTGGAAGATGTCGCCCGCGTAGATGTACTCAATGGTGCGGCGCAGAGCCTGCAGGTACTGCTCGCGGGTGAAGTTCCCTGTCAGCCTTCCGTCGGTGGCCGACCCGCCATCGCGCGGCTCCGGGCAGCCCGCGCGCGCGGTCTGCTCGAGGGTCCGGGCCGCCGCCTGAGCGGCCTCCCGGCTGTGCGCCGAGTAGCCGCAGGCCCAGGTGAGCTGTGCCCGGTGGTCCACGACCAGAGCCGCGGTGTATAGCCCCAGGAGCATGTCCGGGGCCGCCAGGTCATCCCGGGCCGTGGCGGGCAGCGGCTCCAGCAGGCGCCCCAGATCGTAGCTCAGGTAGCCGATGAAGCCACCTCGGAACGGCAGCGGCGAATGCTCGGTGGGTGCCGGGCAGCTTTGCCAGAGCCGCTCCAGCGTCTCCAGCGCATCGCCACAGGCCTCGGGAGGCCGCCCCTCACCACCGGAGCCGTCCCGGACCTCCACGCTCACCTCGTCACCCTTGGAGCGCAGCATCAGCGCCGGGTTGCACGCGACGATGGACCAATCTCCGTAGGCGCCGATGCGCATGCCGCTGTGCAGGAGCACCGGGCAGTCCGTGTGCTGAAGGCGGGAGCACAGGTGGATGGGATCGGCGGGCAGGTCTGTGGGCTCTTGCCACGAATACACAGCAGTCCTCTTCGTTCGTCGACATCGCGCCCGGCCGGTGTGCGGCCCTTAGCTTCCTGCCGTCGGTGGGGTCCACCTCCCGTCCGCTGCCAAAGGTCGCCCCGCGAACGCCGAGAGAGTGTATAATAGCGCTTTGCCCGGCCGGTGGGCAAACGGATCAAGCCGACTGTCCCGGCCGTCAGACACGGAGTGGCCCATGCGTCAGCAAAGCACGGAGACACCGAGACCTCAGGCGCCGTCGGGGCGCGCGCTGGCAGTCGCCCTGATTCTGGCGGTCCTCACCGGACTGGCGGTGCAGCAGATCGCGCTGGTGTTCAATGCCGGGGAGATCGAGAGCAGCGTGCCTCCGGTCCCCGCGGTGATGTGCCTGCTGTTTTTGGCCGCCATCAACCCTCTGCTCAAGAAGCTGGGGAGCCGGTGGCAGTTCTCCCGGGCCGACCTGCTCATCATCTACGGCGTCCTGGTGCTGACGGTGGCCATGTCCGGGCGGCGAATGGTGCGGATCCTGCTGGCCTTCATCACCGCCCCCCGGTACTACGAGAATCTGGCGGACGTGGGGGCGCAGCTTCCCGCCTGGTTCGCCCCGGACGATCCCCGGGCCATCACCGCCTTCTACGAATCCGGCCCCGACCCCCACGTGCCCTGGGACGTGTGGGCCGGCCCGCTCCTGGCCTGGACCGTCTTCCTCATCTGCTCCTGGATCGGCATCTTCTGCCTCCTGGATCTGTTCCGGCGCCGCTGGGCCGACCAGGAGCACCTGCGCTTTCCTCTGCTCTATTTGCCCCTCGAGCTCTCCGTGGACAGCTCCGAGGCGCGCCGGACCTTCCTGCGCAATGGCCTGATGTGGGCCGGCTTCGCCATCGGCTTTTGGTACGCCCTGCCGGTGGTGCTCAGCCCCATCTGGCCGCGCTTCCCGGATTGGAAGGTCACCTACTATCCGTTCCAGGCTCTCAACGCCACGCCGTGGAACGAGCTGCAGCGCATCTACATGCGCCCTCTGCCGCATCTCATCGGCTTCGGCTACCTGATGAGCACCGACAATCTGTTCACCGTGTGGTCCAGCTATCTCTTGCAGCAACTCTTCTGGGTGGTCTCCACGCAGTACGGCTATCGGCGGCCGGGATGGAACACCGGCACCGAGCAACAGCAGGCGATGGGGGCGATCCTGGCCCTGGCCGCCACCTTGCTGTGGGCCAACCGCCACACGCTGATGGCGGCGGCCAGATCCATGGACTGGTCGGAAAGGGCCAGAGCCTTCGGCGCCGTGGCCGGCTTCATCGTGGCCGTCACCTTCATCCGCGCCATGGGGGCCCCCTCGTGGCTGGCCATCGTGTTCATGGTGATGATGTTCGCCGAGGCCCTGGTCTACGCCCGCATCCGCGCCGAGACCGGGCTGCCCAGCTACTGGGCCCTGCCCTTCTTGTTTCAGGAGCGTGACTTCATCCTCGACGTCACCGGCTCCCGCCCCTTCAGCACACCCAAGGGCGTCACGCAATTGGCGAACTTCAGTGCTCTGGGCTGGCTTACCACGGGCCAGTACCCGCAGACGGGGGCGTACCATGTGGAGAATGTGCGGCTGGCTCAGGAGGCCAATGTCTCGCAGTCGGCGATGTTTGCGATCAACATCGGCGCCATCGTGGTGGGTCTTGCGGTGGCCTTCTACACCCATCTGGGCACGTTCTACGACATCGGCGCCCTGTCTTCGGTAGGTGGCGGCGGGAACGGCTATTACGAGGTGCGCTGGGCCCGGGGGAGCTATGCCAAGGTGCTCAGCTTCCCGGACTCGCACGCGGGTTTCGAGCTGGCGCCGAATCTGTTCCGCCTGGGCGGAGCGGCGATCGTCCTGGCTCTGGCCCACCTCCGGGGGCGCTTCGGCAACTTCCCCTTCACCCCGTGGGGGTATCTGGTGGCCTCCACCTACGGCGGCACGTACTGGTGCAGCTTCCTGATCACCTGGGTGGCGCAGAAGGTGATCCTCCGCTACTGGGGGGCCAAGGCGCATACCCGGGCGATCCCGTTCTTCCTGGGGATCTCTTTCGGCTACATGGCGGCCACAGCGGCGGCGGTGGCGGTCGGGTTTGCGACAGGCAAGCCGTTCAGCTTCGATGCCGGGAAGAGGCTGTATTTCGACATCTAGAAGGCGGCCGTGGCGCGAAACGGCCGCCTCACCCCCCGGCCCTTCGGGCCGTCCCCCTCTCCCTTACTGCGCCAAACGACGGCGCAGACGGGAGGAGGGGGAACGGCGAACGACCGTGGCGCGGGACCCTTATCCGCCGTTATCCTGTCTATCCTGTTATCTTGTCGTCGCCGTTGCCGTTATCCGCAGTTATCCGCCGTTACCCTGTCCATCCTGTCCGCCGTCGTCGTTGCTGTTGCCGTCATCGCGGGCATCCTGTACGTCTCGGACGCCGATCTCGGGCCGGCACCAATGGGGGCGACGCCATTGGCGTCGCCCCCTCCTCTGCTCGCTCCTGTGGCCGCCGCGGCGGCGACGGGGCCATCCTACCCCGCTGCCACCTGTAAACCACCCTCCCGTAGCCCCCGGAGTAGATCGCACTCGGCCCGCAGACGGGCCAGGGCGGAGAGCACTTGATCCCAGTCCTGGTTTCTGGCGCTGTGACCGAGCATGCGGGCACCGCGCTGAATGCGGCTGGTGCGGGCGATGGCGGCGGCTCCCTCGAGGGCGTGGGCCTCGGCTCTGACCGCCAGTTCATCGCGCTCCCCGGCGGCCCTTTCCATGCTCGCGAGGTGCGCCTCGGCGGCGGTGAGGAAGGGGGCCAGGAGTTGTCTGGGCGGCCAAATGTCCACGGCGTCGGATAGCGACGGAGCCGGAGTCGGAGCCGCGGCGGGCGTCGATGGGGTCCGGTGCCGCCGTCCCGCCCACGTCTCGATGACGCGGAGGATGTCGGCCCGTCTCAGGGGCTTTTGGATGTAGTCGTCCATGCCCGCGGCCAGGCAGCGCTCGCGGTCTCCGTCCATGGCGTGGGCGGTGAGGGCGATGATGGGCACGTCGCTGTGGGCTGTGCCGCTGCGGATGAGCCGCGTGGTCTGCAGGCCGTCCTGCAGCGGCATCTCCACGTCCATCACGATGAGATCGTAATGCCTCTGGGCTACTCGCCGTTCGACCTCGAGACCGTCCGAGGCCGTCTCGACCTCGAGGCCCGCCTGCCGAAGGAGGCGGGTGACGTACTCGGCGGTCTCCGCGTGGTCCTCGGCGAGGAGCACGCGTGGTGTGGCCCGTTCCCCGCGGGAATCGGCAGGGGAGCCGGCTCCGACGGGAATGGCGGGCTCCATCGCCGGTGTAGGCCTGATTCGCTCGTGGGATCTGATCGACGTTCGCCTCCCGGACTGCGGCGCAGGTCATCGGCGTGCCGCGGCGCCTGCGCGCGCCGTCGGGTTACCCCACCCCTGGGCCCGACGGCTGCCCGGCTCGCTGCAATCCCCGTGCCGGTCCGTGACGGCGGCTATCTCTTGTCCTGCAGGTCTCGGCGCCGGCGCTCCATAGCGGCCATGTTCCTCTCGTGCTCGCCCACGTCCCGGCGGATCATCTGCACCAGCATCACCACCCAGACGATGCCGCCCACCAGGAGCAGCAGGGCGCCGATGCCGTTGACGATGAGGGCGCCCGGCGAGTACCTGGCCCCGGCGGCCCATTGCATCCGGTGTATGAAGTACATGCCAAACACAATTGCCACCAGCACTCCGGTCAGTATCGTGAGCCGTCTGTGCCGTGCATCACCAAAGCCCTGCATGATCCACCTCCGGGTAGCCGGCCCGCCGGAGCCAAGTGCACATGGCCTCCGCTATTTGGGCTTCTGGAACTTCACGTGCCCATCCAGGAAGGCGGCGTTGTAGCCACCATTGTGCCTTGCGCCGTCCTCGTGCATCCCCCAGTCATTCGTGTCCGTGCCGTGCGGACACGTGGCGTCGTACAGCAGGAGTTGTTCCGCGGGATGCTCGTAGACCGCGATCTTCCGCGAGCTGTTCCAGTTGATGCACCCGACGTTGGTGGCTCCCACAGCGCCCGGGGCCTGATTGGAGTACGCATACCCGCCCCAGTACGTACGGGTCCAGGTGCCGCAGCCTCCGCAGGCGGAGCCGCGGGTGATCCACCCACCCGAGCCGTCCCACGAGGGGCATTCGAAGAGTTGGGTGTTCTTGACATATGGCATGATGTTGCCGGACCAGCCGTCGAGGTTACCACGGGCCGCAAACAGTCGTTCATCATAGTCCTGCACATACATCAGGACACCAAGGGCCAGTTGCTTCAGATTGCTGCTGCAACTGGCCTGCCGCGCCTTCTCGCGGGCTCTGGCGAACACGGGGAACAAGATCGCCGCCAGGATCGCGATGATCGCGATCACGACCAGCAACTCAATCAACGTGAAACCCTTGCGCATCGAGTACGCCTCCTCCTCTTGCCCGGATGTTCGGGCCGTAGATGAACCACCCCCAATATATGATTCGTGATGCAGCAAAGGGCTCCTGCTGCCCGGAAGCGAGTCTTGCAGCCCCCCGGGGAGGCCCTGCGGGGTGCTCCGGCGAAGACTATTCCCATTCGATCGCCGCCAACGTAGAGGAGAATGCCTGTGAGGGCTCTTTGCGACCTGGTCGTTATCCCTCTGTGCATGGGCCTGGGCGCCGGCCTGTGCGCCCAACCACTCCAGCTCACCTCCGGGCCGGGCGACCATACCGAGGCCGCCTGGTCGCCGGACGGCTCGCGCATCGCCTTCCAACTCGCCGCCGAGGGCGGCCATCGACTGTGCCTGCTCGATGTGGCGAGTGGGCAATTGACGGTACTTTGGGACGGTCCCGGAGATGCCCTCTATCCCGCCTGGTCGCCGGATGGGCGGTGGATCGTCTACTGCCACCAGAATATCACCACCACGGCCGTGCAGGGGATCGAGAACGGGGCCAATCTGCTGGTGATCTCCGCGGCCGGTGGTGAGCCGCGGCGGCTGACCTCCGGGCTTTGCCGCGACTATGTGCCGTGCTTCAGCCGTGACGGTGAGAGTATCCTGTTTTCCTCCACCCGCGGTAGCAAGCAGCCCAGCGTCGGGCTGTACTCGGTGGCCTTCGCCGGCGGCGACCCGCGGGAGATGATCCTGGAAGACTCCCAGGACGTGGCTTTCGTCGAGCCCGCTGTCTCGCCGGACGGCCGGTTCATCGCCCACAGCTTCATCGCCGGCTTCCGCTCGAACTGGGCGGTGCGGCTGGCGAAGGCCTCGGACCCCACACAGGCCTTCAGTCTCACGGAGCCCTCGCGCTCCTGTCTCTCACCGGTCTGGTCGCCGGATGGGCGCTGGATCGCCTGCACCGGCTACCGTCCCGGTGATGAGGGCTGGGGGGTTTACGTGATCTCCCTGCCCGACGGCGGCATGGCGCGGCTGCAGACCGGTCCCGGCAATTCGCGGAGCCCGGCCTGGTCGCCGGACGGCGGCAGTCTGGTGTTTGAGAACAACCGCAGTGGGAGCTACCAGCTCTACAGCATGCCCTTCGTGGCTCCGACCATCGTGGCTGAGGGGGCCGCGGACGAGGCCGGGGAGGCCGTCGGCCCCGTGTTGCACTACAGCTTCACCCGGGCGCCGGGGGAGACGGTGGAGGACCTCTCGGGGACGGGGAATGCGGGAGCGGTGACGGGCGAGCTGGACTCCAGTGGAGGTGCTGTGGGCTTCGAAGCCGGGGGCTCCATCGATGTGGCCGCCCCAAAGGGGCTGGACTTCGGCACCGGGTCCTTCACCGTCTCGGCTGAGATAACCGTCGCCAGACACACGGAGACCTTGCGGATCATCGCCGTGGCCCAGTACCCCGAGAGCCCTCTGGGCTGGCAGCTCTACCTCAATGAAGAGGGGCAGCTCTGGTTCAACTCGCGCACGCCGGAGAACCTCTACGTGGGGGCGCGGTCGGACTTCCGGCTCCCGGAGGGCAAGCGCCTGTCGGTCCTGGGCTACCGGGACAGGTCCGGGAAGGTGAGTCTGGTCATCGACGGCGCCCTGCAGCAGACCGCGGGCACGGGGGCCATGCTCTCGTACCCGGACGCCGAACTGCTGCGCCTGGGCCGGCAGTACAACGGCGGCTACGTTGCCGAAGGCGTTCTCCTGCATGAGTTCCAGGTTCGTCCCGGGGTTCCCGGTCGGCAGGAACGCATCTCACGGCACCTACAGGAGTTCCTGAACCCATGAATGCACCGGCTCTTTTCTCCACGATGGCGGCGGCGCTCCTGCTGCTGAGCACACTGGCCCAGTCCCAGGAGGCCAAGAGGTTCGAGGTGGCCGCGTGGGTGGACCACTTCGACTTCGCCTACATCCCCCGGGACGGCGTGGCACTGTTCGACACCGAGACGGTGGAGGGCAACTCCAAAGTGCTGGACCACGTTCAGGAGGTGGGGGCAACCACGATCCTGTGGCGCAATTGCGCGGGCAGCACCATGCGGTACCAAAGCGAGGTGGAGTCGCACCATCAAGATGCCCCTCTGGATAAGCGCCGGGTGCCCGACAGCCGCCCGGGGTGGGGCTGGATGCGGTACGGTGAGGCGGAGCCCGACATCCTGGGCTCGGCCATGGAGATGTGCCGCGACCGCGGCCTGCGGCGCGGGGTGCACTGGCCCTTCGAGGAGACTCACTGGGCGACTTGGACCATCGGCCGCTGGAACATGGAGCATCCCCAGTTCTGGGGCCGAACCGCCGACGGCCAGCCGTGGTGGGGACGGGTGAGCCTGGGGCATCCCGAGGCCGTGGAGCACAAGCTCGCCCTGGTGGACGAGCTCCTGGAGCGCGGGATCGAGACGCTGTACATCGACACCTGGCGTGTCGGGGGCTGGAGCCCGGCCTACGAGTACGTGGACCCGGTGGTGGAGGCCTTCGAGCGGCAGTACGGACAAGCGCCTCCCGCCAGCCCGGCCGATCCGCGATGGTGCCGGCATGTGGCGGGCTATGTGACGGACTTCCTGCGGCAGGTGCGGGAGCGCCTGGACGCCTCGGGGCGCAAGATCGACCTCATGGTGGGGGTGCAGGACATCGCCCCCATCGACGAGGAGGTGGCGCTGCGGCGCGGGATCGACTGGACGGCCTGGGTCGACGAGGAGATCATCGACACCCTGGTGGTCATCAACGTCCGCTGGGACGGAGAGGACCCCTTCGGCAGCACGCGGAGGCTGTACCGGGAGGTGCTGGACCGCGTCTCGGGACGCTGCCGCGTGCTGCTGCCGGTGCAGGCCTACGACTTCAGCCATCTGGGCATGCCCTCGTACCAGAAGGCCACGGAGCTGGGGCAGGATGAGGTGGCCAAAAGGCTGATGCGAATGGCCTGGGAGGAGGGGGCCGACGGCGTGAGTCTGGAATGTGTGGACTACAACAACTACTCCGCCGCCACGCGTGTGGCCCTCAAGGCCCTTGCGGAGGGCGAGTGCCGGTGGGTGCAGGACAACTGAGCCCCCCCGCCGTTTCCGCCGTCGTCCCGCCGTCATCCCGCCGTTGTCCGTCGTCCCGCCCTGCGGGATCGGGCTTTCCACTCACATTATGCATGAACACCCTGGGGCCGCATTTCGCCATTCCCGCGTCGGGA
>CAYRFY010000313.1:0-4860 GCA_964423635.1 uncultured Armatimonadia bacterium
CCGCAGGGGGTCACCATGCGCGCAACCGCTCCTGCTGCAATAGCCGCTGTTCTCCTGGGTTCACTTCTGTGCGTCTGCGCTCAGGAGCAGCCGCTGACCGGCTGGACGTACAGCTTCACCGCCAAGCCGCTGAGCGATGAATGGGCCGATCCCGGGTTTATCAAGCTTACCGACGGCAGCAAGGACCCGGCCAAAAGCGCGATCCTCAGCGGTGGTACCATCGCCATCGAGGTCGATCTGGGCCGTACCTGCAGGCTGACGAAGCTGGTCGCTCAGGTCCATCGCCACAATGACAACTACAAGCTGCAGAGGCTCTCGGTGGAGGCCCTGCAGGCGGGACAGTACGTGGCTGCGGGCGAGAACACCAATGGTTTCTGGGGACCCACCGAGCAGAGCGCCTTCGCACTGGAGGTGCCGCTGGAGGTGACTACCCACCGGCTGCGGCTGGTGTTCGAGGCCGCCTCGATCGTGAGTGTTCAGGAGATCGAGCTGTACGGGACACCCGCCGAGGAGTTGGCCGGCTCCCGGCTGTACGAGCAGTTGCCCTTCAGTGACGCGGCGGGGGCGCACGTGTCCGAAGTCGATGCCGACGGCGACGGCGCGAAAGAGATCGTGCTGGAGAACCCCCAGGTCCGTCTGGTGTTCCAGCCCGATGGCGGCGTGTGCCGCAGCTTCGTGCTCAAGGCGAGCAATGCCGAATTCGTGGGCGGCACGGGGCGGTACGGCATGCTCCGAGATCAGCTATGGGAGCCCAACTACGCCTTCGCCGACCGGCTCTACTTCGCTGAGACCGGACAGGACGATACCGGCGCCTGGGTGGAGCTCAGGACTCAGGGCGTGGGCGGCATGCTGTCCTTCACCCACCTCAGCAAACGCGTGCATCTTCGCCCGGATAGCCCGGTGGTGCGCGTGCACTACAAGCTCACCAATGACCCGAACTCCCAGACGGACTATCACTACGGCCTGTGGGCGCACCACTTCCTGGGGGCCGGGGAGCGAGGCGCCACGTACTTCTTCCCCACCACGGAGGGCGTGGTCGAGGAGCGCTGCCTGCCCGGGGAGGAGTTGGAACTCTGGCACCGCAACCCATCCCGGGGGTGGGCGGCTCTGGTGGGTGAGGACGGCGTGGGCCTTGCTGCGACCATGGACTACAGGACCCTGAACTGCTTCTACATGTGGAGCGGCGCCGGCACGCCGACCCCGACCTTTGAGTGGCGATACAACAGGCTTCCCGTCAAGGCCGGCGAGAGCTTTGAAACAGACGTGACCTTCCTGCCCCTTGAGCCCGCCATCGCCCCTCCACGCGTGGACGCCGTGCTGGGCAATGTAGTGGGTGCCGTCGAGGCCATGCCGGGGCCTCAAAGGGGGGTGGCGGTGAGCCTCACTCGCCCGGAGACCGGGCCAAAGGTCACCGGCACGGTTCAGCTCCGCGGCCTCCCGGACGGCGACTGGGAGCCCCTGATGACGCTTGAGCTCGAGGGAGCCGGGGCGAGCCTGTCCGATTGCCTGGTGCTCGGGAAGGAGGGGGTGGACATCGCGGTCCGTTGCCTGGTCTCGCAGGAAGGAGAGCAGATCGGCTCCTTCGAGCGAGGCTTGTCACGCTCCGGCGAGGCATTCGCGCTGAAGATGGACCCCGAGAGCGAGCAGATCGGTGACGCGGGTGCGGCTACGGCCAAGGCCTTGCCCGGACACGAGCTGTCCACGGAGGTGGAAACTCCGCACTTCCCCTGGGCCAAGCCGTACTACAAAGGGCCCGTGCGCGCTCTGGTGCTGTGTGATGACCGCTACAGCCGCGAGGTCATCGAGCTTTGGCAACGGCTGGAGATGGACTTCGAGTACGTCAAGTTCATGAGCACGCTGGACAAGGAATGGCTCTGGCAGGGGGACCGCTCCATCCTGACTTTGGAGGCGGCGCAGGCACGACTCGCCGAGAAGCTCAAGAGCGACTATGACGTGATCGTCTTGGGCGGCCTCAAGTGGGACCACCACTTCACCCCCGAGCTGCGACAGACCCTCGCCGGGAAGGTTCGAGCCGGCACCGGGCTGGTCTACATCGAACCCGACGGGGCACAGGCCGAGGACGAGCTGGAGGGCGTCTGTGGCCTCGCCGATAGCGCCAAGAGGTCGCTCAACTGGTGGGGCAAGTGGGAGCAGGCCGCCGAGCACTACATCGCGAGCGGCCTGCCGTGGGACGCCATGCCCAGGACGCGGCGCATGCCGTACGTCACGCCGCCTCAGGGCGAGACGCTCGCCACCATCAGCGGCAGCGGCGGCGAGCAGCAGCCGCTGGTCGTCGCCGGGCAACTGGGGCAAGGGCGAGTGGTGAGCCTGACGTACGACACCCTCACCCACGTTCCCGACTACCGCGGCTACTCGGCGCTGACGCCGGCAATCAGCTACCGGGGCAATTACAACCTCGTGGACGAGATGAGGGGCGTCACCTGGCAATACTGGGAGCACTGGTGGGCGCTGCTTTGCCGCTGCACCACCTGGGCGGCACAGAAGGACGCGGGCATCCGCTTCGAGGACCTCGCCGCCGACCTGCAGACCGGTGAGCTCACCGGCACGCTTGTGGGGGAGATACCCGAGGGCTCGCAGGTCGATGTCATCTACCGCGATCGCTTCTCCGCGGAGGTGGCACGGGGACAGGCTGCGCTCCAGGCGGGACAGGAGGCGACGACGATCACCGCCGAGCTGCCCGAAAGCCTCAGGGCCGGGCGGTGCTTTGCCGACCTGGTCCTGCGCGACGCTCGGGGCGCCTCGGTGGTCTGGGCGGCCACGAGTTTCCCCGGCCCCGAGAGCGCGGCCTTCCGGAGCATCACCGTGGGCGAGAAGACCGTTACGGCTGTGGAGGACCTTTGCCCGGCCGGGCAGCCGTGGCAGCGGCGATTCCGGGCCAGGGAGCCCTTCCGCCTGGACTGCGAGGTGGCCCTGGAACTGCCCGTGACCGAGCCTGTGGCGGTGCGGGCACGTCTTACCGACACCCACGGGCGACTGCTCTCGGAGCAGAGCAAGCCGCTAGCGGGCGAGGCCCGCAAAGTGAGCTTCGAGGCCGCGCCGGAGGTGCTGTACAACTGCGGCCACCGCTGGGAAGTGGAGTTGAGACAGGGCGAGACCGTCTGCGATACCGACCATGCGGAGTTCATCGTCGTGCCTCCGTACAACTGGGACCGGTTCACCTTCACCAGTTGGGGCGGCCAGTACCTGTGGCGTTGTCAGTACCTGTTCGACCATGTGAGGCCTCAGGTCGAGGCCCTCGGCCTGGATGTGGCGATGAACGGCAGCACGGAACTGGGCACGGGCAAGGTCTGGTGGGACTATTGGCAGAACATCGAGCACAGCTACCTGGGCCTTCTCAGCTACATCGGCCCGGGCGTACCGGACTTCATGGATCGGGACTTCTCCAAGAAGGCCGCCGAGTACGCCAAGACCCACGACAAGAGCCAATTGGTGCGTGAGCCCTGCCTCCATGACCCGGAGTACCTCAGCAAGCTCCGGGAGGGTATCACCAACACTGTGATGCCCCGCATCGCCGAATTCGGCCGAGCCTACGATTACTGCATGGGCGACGAGATGAGCCTCACGCACTACACCCGGTACTTTGACTACTGCTTCGGCGAGCACACTCTCGCGGCGTTCCGCGCCTGGCTGCAGGGACGCTACGAGACCTTGGAGACGCTCAACGCCGCATGGGAGACGGACTTCACCTCCTGGGATGCCGTGATGCCCATGACCCTGGATGAGGTCAAGGGCCGCGCGAATGCGGCCCCCTGGGCCGAGTTCCGGGATTTCATGAACGACACGCTGGCGGAATACTACACCATGGTCCAGGACACCATTCGCCGGAGCGACCCGCAGGCCCGCTGCGGGCTGTCGGGCACTCAGGAGCCCAAGCCGGGCAACGGTATGGACTGGTGGCAGAACTCCGGAGCCTTCAGCTACTACCACTCGTACAACACGGGCTGGTCCGACGAGATGCGCCGGTCCTTCGCACCATCGACGGGAGTTGCTCAGTCTCCTTACCGCTGCGGGTACTGGCAAAGCGGCCAAGGGCTGGAGTACCAGATGTTCTGGTGCCTGCTGCACGACACCAAAGGCATCAGCGCCTGGACAACGCCGCTGTTCTTCTACGGCGATCTGGCCATGAGCGAATCGGGAAGAGACACGCAGGCCAATGTGCTGGAGATGAAGGCCGGGGTCTGGGATCTGCTCCGCTCCGCCAAGAGGCAGCACGACGGCATCGCTATCCACTACTCCCACCCCAGCATCAACGCGGCGCTGCTGGCCAACAAGGACACGGAGATCAAGGATGTTCGCGATGGCTGGGTCAAGCTCATCGAGGACCTCGGCCTGCAGTACGACTTCCTCAGCTATCAGCAGATCGAGGGCGGGGCCCTCAACCCGCCATCCGCCACCGAGGGGGCCTACAAGGTACTCATTCTGCCGGAGTCTCTGGCGCTGTCACCGGCGGAGACCGAGCAGATCAAGGGTTTCGTCCGCTCCGGCGGGGCGGTAATCGGCGACGTGGCCGTGGGGATCATGGACGACAAGTGCCGCCGGCAGAGCCCCGGAGTGCTGGACGAGGTGTTCGGCATTCAGCGGGTGGGCGAGGAGACCGCGCTGCCGCTGGGCATCGTGGTGGAGGGTGTCGAGGGCCAGATCAGCATGCCCGCCGGCGAGGCCACCGTGCGCTGCGCGCAGGGCGCTGTAGCGCTGGGGACTGTCGTTGACACCGAGGTCCCCGCCCTCATCCGCCATGAGTATGGGGAGGGCAGGGCCTTCTACCTGAACCTCAACCTCGGCAACTTCGAGAACGAGCGACGGTTCGGGACTCCCACCGAGAAGCTGCTGCGCGATGCG
>CAYRFY010000313.1:4870-9050 GCA_964423635.1 uncultured Armatimonadia bacterium
AGGGGCGCGGCCCCGTGCCGTTAACGAGCGACATGCGCGATGCGGTGCTGGAAGCCCTGAGCTGGTGCGGAGTGGAGCGCAGGTACGCGATCACGGCCGAGTCGGGCGCGGCGCCGCATGTGGAAATGGTCCGGTACAGCTCCGGCCCTCTGGAGTACCTGGGCCTTCTGGCCGACCGGGACGACGAGAAGCCCACGGTGGCGCGGATAGCGCTGGGACGCCCCTGCCACGCCTATGACGTTCGGGCCGGGAGGTACATCGCGCAGACGGACGTGCTGACAGCGCCTCTGGAGCCGGGGGACTGCCGGGTCTATTGCCTGAGCCAGGCGCCTCTGGGCACCGCGGCACTGACCGCGGATGCTGAAGCCACCGCCGGAGGCGCCCTGTCGTACCGCCTCACCCCGCGACCCGGCGCGGAGGGCGAACAGGCGCTGTGGCGCGTGACGCCGGTCGCACCCGACGGGAAGGCCGTCGGCGAGTACGCGCGGAACATCCTGCTCGCCGCGGAGCCGGTGGAGGGGTCGGTGCGCCTCGCCCTCAATGACCCTGCCGGGACTTGGACGCTCCGGGCGCGCTGCCTGTGCACGGGGGAGGTGCTGGAGCGGGAGGTCGAGGTGGGAGAGTGATGGGAGACGGCGAGAGCAACGGCGGAGAAACGTATCACCAGGGCGATCCAAAGGACGCGGAGTTCCACGGAGAACAGCCGAGGTGGAAGCGGTTGGCGACGGCGAGTGGAAGGGACGGCGAAGGCGCCGTCCACGCGATAGCGGAACTCCCTGTCATTGCCCGCTGCAACCGCATGGACACGTAGCCCAATACCAGAGCGAAGAGGTCACAGAAGATGTCAGACAGAAACGAGCTGCAGGCCGCACTTGCCGTCAACGGCGGAGACAGGGCGCTCACCGGTCTTGAAAGCCCCTCGCAACCCAAGGTCGGTACCGATGAGTTCATGGAGCTTGCGAGCCTCTGGGGCTTCAGCGAGCAGGCCATGGCCTCGATCCGTGCCGCGGTGGAGGGCGAAAGCATCGGAGGCGGGCCGCACCTGACCCGGTACTACAACCCGCAGCCCTCCCGTGTGGACGCCATGGAGGCCGAGGCCCGCGAGTTCCTCGGAGCCAAGTACGCCCTGGCCGTGCACTCCGGCACCTCCGCCCTGGAGACGGCCTACGTCGCCGCCGAGGTCGGCCCCGGCTGCGAGGCCATCGTCCCGGCCTACACGTTCTTCGCCACCGCCGCCGCCGCGGTCTCGGCCAAGGCCATCCCCGTCATCGCCGAGATCGACGAGTCGCTGACCATCGACCCCATTGATGTCGCCAAGAAGATCGGCCCCAATACGAAGGCCATCGTGCCGGTGCACATGAACGGCACCGTCTGCGACATGGACCCCATCATGCAGCTTGCCCGCCAGCACAACCTGGTGGTCATCGAGGACGTTGCCCAGGCCTTCGGCTCCCAGTACAAGGGGAAGCGTTGCGGCACTATCGGCACCATGGGCTGTTTCTCCGTCAGCACCTACAAGTACGTAGGCGCCGGCGAGGCGGGTCTTGTGACCACCGACGAGGAGCGCCTCTACATCCGGGCCCAGAACCACCACGACACCGGCGCCTGCTGGCGACCGGACCGCTACGCCGAGGAGCGCATGGAGGGCGAGCTGTTCTGCGGCACCAACTACCGGCTCTCCGAGCTGGAGGGCGCCGTCAACCTCGTACAGTTCCGCAAGGCCCCGGCGCGCCTGCTCAGGCAGAGACAGGCGTACAGGAATGTTGTCGACGCCCTGCGCCCCCACAAGGACATCGTCCCCCAGCAGGTGCGGGACCTCGACGGCCATGTGGGCTACACCCTGGCCTTCTTCGCCGCCGACGCCGACCATGCCCAGACGCTGGCGCAGGCCATCAGCGCCGAAGGTGTAGGAGCGGCCGTGTTCACCTCCGGTGGGGCCCGGGATTGGCACATCTACAAGTACTGGGAGCACGTCCTGGAACAAAAGAGCGCCAGCCATGAGGGCTGCCCCTTCACCTGCCCGTACTACGCCGGCCCCATGCCCCCGTACGCCGAGGACATGTGCCCGCGCACTCTGGACCTGCTGTCCCGCGGAGTGCGCATGGGCATCGGCGAGTGGTGGACGGAGAAGGACTGCAGTCAGGTGGCGGCCGCGATCGACAAGGTCCTGGACGCCTATCACGAGCCGATACAGGGGGCTCACTGGCACGACATCACGCCGTAGCGCCTCCGGCCAGTCGAAAGCTCCAACACAGAGACACGGAGAGCACGGAGTCGCGCTGAGAACGGCGATCGCGGTAGCCGCGGGGAGGGACATTACAAATGTCACAGGTGGTCCGGCTCGTGCTTCTGACCTCGACGGTGGCCCTGTGTGCGCTTCCGGCTAACACACAGGGCCAGCTACCCGCCTCGGTGACCTGCTCGGAGATGCGGCTGCTCCAGCCGCTTCCCGGCACGCTCGGCGGCCTCTTCGCCCATGATCTCGATGGCGACGGCGCACGGGAACTCATCGTCACCGGTGAGGGGCATATCGGCGCCTACCGGTTGACGGGCGAGGCGCTGTGGGTGCGCCGGTGTTCCATTGTCCTGTGGCCCTACACCCACCATCCCAGCGCCATCGCCGGCGACCTGGACGGTGACGGGCGGCAGGAGCTCGCCTATCTGTGTTCGCCCACCGGAATATGCGTCCTCGACGGCGCCACCGGGGAGCAAGAGGGCGCCCTGCCGGCGCCCCGGGAGACCGTCGCCCTGGCCATCGCGAACCTCAGGGGCGAGGGCGACCGTGACATCCTGCTGCAGTTCTCCCAGACCCACATCGCCGCCCTGCGCGCCGATACCGGAGAGCTGCTGTGGGAGACGGAGGAGTACCGCGGCATCGAGCACAGCCCCCTGCGCCAGGCCGACATCGACGGCGACGGCCGCGATGAGGTGGCCGGGGCCGTCCTCATCGACCACGATGGGACGAGGATGAACGCCTGGGACCTGGGGGGCGCCTATCGCGGCATGGACAGCCTCGTCATCGCGGATGTGGAGCCCGGTTATCCCCTGGAGGTCGTCTTGGCCGAGCAAAGGGGCGCCGAGTCAAACACCGATGCAGTCAATCCCGATCGCATCGTCTTCCGCGCCCTGAACCCCTGGAACTGGGAAGACCCCGACAAGGTGGCCGTAGGTGACTTCGCCCCTGAACTGCCGGGGCTGGAAATCTTCAACCGCTCATCGGGAGGCGACGGCACCGCCCGCCGGGGCAAACAGGAGCCCTTCTCCAATGAGGAAGCGCCCTGGGTGCTGGACGCCACCGGCCGGCTGCTGGCCAAGTTCTACATCAATGACAGGAAGCCAGACTGGTGGCACTCCCACGGCATCGAGGAAGTCTGCCGCATCGACTGGGACGGGGATGCGGCAGACGAGTTGGTGTGCAAGGAGCGCCACACCAACGGCGCCGGAGCCATCCTGGCTCCCCTGACCGGGGAGTTCCGCTGCATCTTCCCGGGACGGGCGATCATCATCTACGCCGCCGACCTGGTGGGCGATTCCAGGGAGGAAGTCGTGACCATCGACGAGGGCGGGATGCTGCGTCTGTTCGCCAACGAGGCAGGGAATGCAAATGCCCCACGGCCTTCGCCGTGGGGCAGTGGGCATTACGCCCGGCAGAAGCAGAACTGGAACTACTACTCGCCTTAGGCCGGTTGACTGCGGGTCGGTCTCAGGTGGTTGCTCCCGCAGGGCGGGACCGTCATCCTGTCCATCCTGTCCGGTGTTGCCGTCGGCCGTTGCTCCCGCAGGACGGGACCGTTACCCTGTCCATCCTGTTCCCCAGTCGTTGCCGCTATCCGCCTCCATCCAGTTCATCCTGTTCCCCAGTTGTTGTCGTTATCCGCCGCGATCCTGCCCATCCTGTTCCCCAGTCGTTGTCGTTATCCGCCGTTATCCGCCTCTATCCAGTCCATCCTGTTCCTCAGTCGTTCCCGTCATCCGCAGTTATCCGCCGTTATCCGCCTCCATCCAGTCCATCCTGTTCCCCAGTCGTTGTCGTTATCCGCCGTTATCCGCCTCTATCCAGTCCATCCTGTTCCTCAGTCGTTCCCGTCATCCGCAGTTATCCGCCGTTATCCGCCTCCATCCAGTCCATCCTGTTCCCCAGTCGTTGTCGTTATCCGCCGTTATCCGCCTCTATCCAGTC
>CAYRFY010000314.1:0-9037 GCA_964423635.1 uncultured Armatimonadia bacterium
GGCTCTCATAGGGGAACGGCATCCCTCAATCGCCACCCGACAACTATACAAGGGGTCGGGGGTGAGGCGTCATCAGTGCCGTTGGCCGTTCATGCCGTTACTCGCCCCTCGCCCACAGGTGAACCACTCCCCGACGACGAACTACCCCCCTGCTCGCGGCCCCGCGGCCGCATCGCGCCTTTCGCTCCACAATTACCCCTTGCGAGTGATACCCATGGAAGCCAAGGCCTTGATCTGCGACGAGCAGCAGCGCTTCAGCCTCGAGGACGTCGTCCTCCCAGAACCCGCCAAGGACCAGATCGCCGTCAAGACCCACTTCACCGGCGTCAGCCGCGGCACCGAGTTCGCCCTGATCCGAAACAAGATCTCCTGGGGGCCCTACCCGCTGTGCACCGGCTACATGGGCACAGGTGTGGTGGAGGCGGTGGGGGAGGACATCACCGATTTCGCCCCGGGCGACAGAGTCTACTTCCGTGGCAATAACGACATGGCTCTTGCCGACGGCACCCGAGTGTCCTGCGTATCCGGCTCCCACTGCTCCCACGTCGTCCTGCGCCCGCACACCACCCACGGCGCCGACCACATGATCGAGGGCGCCGGCATGGATGTGGCCAGCATGTTCGTCATGCCCGCGGTGGGCCTCAACGGCACCGACATGGCCAATCCGCGCATGGGGCAGACTGTGGCCGTCTACGGCGCGGGCCTCATCGGCCTCGGGGTCATCGCCGCCTGTGTCCAGCGGGGCTGTGTGGTGATCGCCATCGACATCAGCCACAGGAACCTGCAGATTGCCCGAGACATGGGCGCCGACCATGTGCTCGACAGCTCGGAGCCTGACCTACTGGGGCGCCTGCACCAGATCGCCCCGGGTGGCGCGGACGTGGTGTTCGAGGCCACCGGTCTTCCCCAGTGCATCGACGCGGCCATCGAGCTGTGCCGACCCCTGGGCTCCTTCGTCTGGCAGGGCAACTACGGCGCCGACCCGATCTCCATGAAGTTCCTCGTCCCGCACGGCAAGCGCCTGCAGATGTTCTTCCCCTGCGACGACGGCCTCCAGCCCTGCCGCCGGGCGGTGGTGCGGAACATGGCTATGGGGGCGCTGAAGTGGGAGAAGACCATCACCCACCGCATCGACTACACCCAGGCGGCGGAGCTGTATGACGTGATGAACAAGGGGCAGGACAGGGACCTCGTCGGTGTGGTGATCTCGTGGGGTGAGTAGCCGGAGCGGGAATGGCCGGCGGGAACGCGGCGCCGGCGGAAATCCCGTGCCGCAAGAGCAGCATATACCGGCTCAAAGCCACGCATTTCGGGAGGACGAAGATGGGTACTGTGCTGATCACGGGGGCCAGCGGGTTCATCGGCACCGCGCTGGCGCAGTCGATGTCCGAGACCCACGAGGTCATCTGCATGAGCCGGAGCAAGCCGAATCTGGAGCTCCCGTGGGTGCGGGGAGACTTCGGAGCCTTCGAGGACCTGCGCCGTCTCGATGACCGCTCCATCGACGCCGTCGTGCACCTGGGGGCGGTAACCGGAGGCTGTCTGGAGCGCGACGGCATCCTGGTCAACGTGGAGGGCACCCGCTGCCTGATGCGCTATCTGATGGATCGCGGCTGCAAGAAGTTCGTGTGCGCCAGCTCCATCGCCCTGGTGGGCATGCAGAGCACGCAGTTCCGGCCGCTGCAGCTTCCCATCCCCGACGAGCATCCCTGCCTGGACCGCGACGGCTACGGGGTGGCCAAGTACCTGATGGAGGAGATCACCCGTTACTATAGCCGGCAGAACCCGGAGATCGACGTGATCGACCTCCGCCTGGCCTCGATCGCCCCGGACGAGAGCATGCCGCCTCTGCGTACGGTGGGGCCCATCGGCCAGTGGGCGCTGGGCAGCATCACGATCATGGCCCGGAGCGACGCGGTGCGGGCGTTCACTCTGGCCGCCGAGTCGGCCTACAAGCCGGGGGTCCGGGTCATGAATGCCGTCGGGCCGCAGGCGTGGGTCGCGGACCCGGTCGGCGACGTGCTGCGCAACTGGTGGGGCGACGACGTGGACCTCACCTACTTCGAGACACCGGGCAATGAGTACGCCGCGGTGTACGATCCCGGCCGCATCCGGCAAGAGCTAAGCTTCGTGGCCGAGGTCCTGCCCGCCCGGTAGCAGGCCGTTCCGAGGGAAGCCAGGCAACGGTGTCCGGGCACAGTACCCGGAGGCCGTTTTGCCCCTGTGCTATCGCCGGCGCTCTACTCCAGCAGCCGGGCGAGCATGCGTGACGTCGCGCGCCCCGCGCCAAAGGGAGCGCCGTTGTCGCCCGGCAGCGACTCATCCACTCGGGTCAGGTCGCCTGCAGAGACCGCCTTGCCGGCGGTCGCGGTGCTGTTGCGCACGGATAGGGTGTGGCGGAGGGCGTCGTCGGCGTTGGCGCCGAACTGCTCCACGATCTCCGCGTAACCGTCGATATTCCCAGTGGCGAGACCAAAAGCATCAGCCGCCTTCCGCGCCCCTTCCCGGGAAGACAGGTCAAGCTCGGCCAGCCCGAGGTCCTTTGACCCGAGGGCCTCCAGAGTGAGGGTGATCGTCGTGTCGTCCTGGCCCAGGGGGCCGAAGGTCAGCCCACCACTGGATGAGTGGGCGCCGATCGAGCCGTCCAGTAGCTTCACGCCGCCGAAGCCGGTGTCTTGCGCGACCTTGTCCAGGGCGTGGAGGGCGCTATCCAGTCTGACCTGCAGCGTTGCGCGGTCATCGGAGGAGAGATCCCCGTCAGTCGCCGCCGCGGCCGCCGCGGCCGCCTCCCTGAGGGCCGCCGAGATGCCCGCTATCCCGGCCTGAGCCGCTTGAGCGGCCTTCTTGGCGTTCATCGCCTCTTGCACGCCGTCATCGAACGTACTGAGCAGGACCCTACCGTCTTCGGCTGCCGGGCTCGGGGCGATCTTTGGGTCACCGTGCAAGAGTCTCTGCAGGCCCGGTGCCGCCATCGGCGGCGTGGGCGGGGTGCGGCTGGGCCAAAGACCGGACGGTAGCTCTGTCCTCACGATCTGCTCCTCCTTGAGGCCCTGTGGCGTCTGTTGCGGGCTCCGGGGCAGCGGGGGCCGCGCTCCCGGCGCCCCTCTCTGCTCGCAGGGCGGACGCTCGGCGAGCCCGTGAGGCACGTTGAGCGTTCCTGTGCTTGAGCATACCCATTCCAAGGAGGCATATCACAGCTTCGAAGTGGTTGTCGCGTCCGTGTTGCGTGGCCTTTGCGCTGCGGAGCACCTGACGGTTGCCCTCCGTACCGCGCGCCCGCTTCGGGGGCCCGCCGCGCGGGCATCGTGCCCGTCGCTCCGCGCCTCTGTGGCCTCGGTGCCTACTGCCCTCCGCCTGCGCGCAGCTCGATGTCCGCCACCACCGGATAGTGGTCGGATGGCAGCCGGTCGCCCTCCCGGTAGGCCGGGCGTGTGACGCGCAAAACCTCCAGCCGCGGACGCACCAGGATCCAGTCGATCCGCGCCTGCTCGCCCACCTCGCCCATCTCCCCCCAGCCGTGGAAAGTCCGGGTGTCCTCTGGACGCTCGCCGGCGATCTCCCATGCGTCGCAAAACTCGCCGCGTGCCCCGTCCCAGTCCAGCTCGCCGGTGAGGATCTGATAGGCCGCCGTGTGCGGCCAGGCGTTGAAGTCGCCCACCAGAACGGCCGGATCTTCCCCGGCTCTGTCGCGTACCAGATCGCATAGCTGGGCCGCGCCCTTGCGACGTGCGAGCTCCGCCTGGTGATCCAGGTGGCAGTTGACTACGAACAGCCGCGCCCCGTCATCCCGCCGCCGCAGCCGGGCCCAGGTGGCCATGCGCACATTGCGATTCCCCCACGTCTTGCTGCCCGCGACCTCCGGGGTGTCGGAAAGCCACACATTGCCGCCCTCCAGAAGCGAGAACCGCTCATGCAGGTAGCAAAGCAGCGCCGCCTCGCTCTCCCGCCCGCCCCCTCGGTGCTCCCCGAACTGCTCGTACTGCGGAAGCGTCCGGGCCAAAAACTCCCGCTGCCGAAAGTACACCTCCTGCAGACCCACCACATCCGGTGCCTCATCCTCAATCGCCCGTGCCAGCAGACGCTTGCGGAACTCCCAGCTATTGGTGCCGTCATCCGCGATGCAATTGCGGATGTTGAAGGTCATCACACGAAGCAGCATCGTACGGGGCCTCCGTTGCGAACGTGATCGAACCGGCGGTGGGTACCACTCACCACTACCTCATCTCAACCAGCAGCGGCTCCATCGCCTGCAGCTCCACCGTCGCCTCCAGCTTCGCTCCGGTGAACAGGTTGACCGCCCTCGTCTTGTTCTCGCACTCAAGGGTGACCCTCGCCGGCTGCGACAGGTAGTTGCAGACATTGACCACCGTGCGTGCGCCGTCCTTGGCCCAGCGCCAGCCCACACCCCGGGCAGGCGCGCCGCTGTCCGCGTCCAGGATACGCACGGGCCGTTCGAGGCCCCAGTTTTGCAGCAGCGACGCCCTGAGCTCCTCTGGATCGTCGGCGGGGAGCCGCAGGGCCTCCAGCCCGGAGACCTCCCGCGGCCTGCCGTATTCGTCGTAGGCCAGGCAGTCGTCGCCCAGCAGGATCAGCCGGTGCCCCTCCCCGGCGGCGTACCGGGCCAGCGCCCGGTACGCCTCGGTCTCCAGATGGGTTGCTCCCGGGGCGATGATGGCCCGATAGCGCTCGGCCTCCCCGGCGGCGAGTTGGCGGTGGGTGATGAAGTCGATCTTCTCACCCATGAAGGTCAGCGCCTGATAGGCACGGCCGACGCAGCCCGAATACTCCGGGTTCCAGGCCTGACTGCACACCGAGTAAAGCAGCGCCACCCGGGCCGGAGCGTCCTGGATCTTGACCACCTCCGGCGCAAGCCGCATCAGGTCCAGTGCCGCTCGACCGTGGGCGTCACAGAACGCCGGGCGGTGCATGACGCTTCCTGCGAAGTCGCTCTTGTTGTCGTAGGTGCGCTCCCAGACCCACATGGTGCTGGCGCCCTGGCCGTGGATGGCCCCCTGCCAGATCAGGTTGCGCAGGTGCATCCCCGGCACCGGCCGCCGGTTGCGATCCGCCACCACGTGATTCTCGGAGTTGAACACCGGCTGCCCGCGCATGGACCGCAGCAGGTCGTAGTATTGGTACTCGCCCTGCCAGCCATTGCCCCACAGGCTATTGTCGTCGTGCACGTAGTTGTTGGCGCAGTCATTCCCGGCGATCTGCGACAGGTCGCAGAATAGCTCCACGTCATTGCCCCAGGTCACCGTATCCCGCCCGAAGGGCAGGTTCATGATCTTGGCGTGCACCTTAGCCGCCGGGTCCACCTCATGGACGATACCCGCCATCCAGCGATGCCAGTCGGCGAACCGCCGGCCGTTGAAGCTCACCCAGTCGTACAGCTCCGGTCGCGGGCTGAGGTTGGAGGCGTCGGGCACCGGGACCTCCGAGAAAGCACCGTACTCTGTCTCGTATAAGTCGTTGAGGGTGGCGATGTCACCGTGCTTCTCGGCCAGCCATGCCCGCCATTTCTCGGTGTTGTACAGGCTCGCCCGCGCGTCGATGTACACCGGCTCATTGCTCAGGCAATAGCTGTGCAGCCCCGGCTTGCCCTTGAGGCGTGCCACCACGGCGCGCAGGAAGACCTCCAAAACCTCCCGCGACCGGGGGTGGTCGATGTCGTACTTCAGAAAGCCCCCATTGATGCCCCCCAGCTCCGGCCACTGCTCCAGCGCCCAGCCGGGGAAGTAGTGGGGCGAGAGCAGCAGGTTCACCGCCACATTGGCCTCCTGTGCCCGCGCCAACAGTCGCTCAAAGTCCTCGCAGGCCCCCATGTTCAGCTCCAGGCCCGGTTCGACGGTACTACTGGGCCCGAACTCCACCTGGAAGATGTTCAACCCGTAGGCGGGGAACTTCTCGATGTCGCGCTTCACCGAGCCGAAGTGCCCGTAGCCGTTGAAGAACACAGGACGCTTTTCCACGCGCCCATCCGGCCACCGCACGGGGGCCATGAAATGTCCGCCCTCGATCCCGATCTCACCGGTCTGGTACCGCGGCACCGTGAGCGCGGCGGCGGGCGGCGGCGCCTGACATTGCGCGATGGCGGCCGTCAGTACCTCGCTGAGCTCGTCGATCTGCTGCAGCGCCCGCACCGTCTCGCCCCGCGAGATGTCCTCGGCGATCCAGGGCATGAAGTTCTCCCCGACCGTCTTGCTAACCAGCGGGTAGTCCGTGGGCCTCCCCGCGCGCTCCCAGGCCTCGATCTCCCCGGTGAGCTCGCGGAGCAAGCCGGCACAGCGCTCCAGACGTTCACCGGCGTAGGCGGCGCTGAGCACATCCAGCGGTCTGGAGGCCGAGGCGATCCGGACGCCCTCGGCTGAGACCATCCGCGCTTCAACAAAGTGCTCTCGCTCCGTGCCGGCGGGCGGACGCAGGAACAGCTCCATGTCTCCGGCGGAGCCGGCGATGTCCACCGCGGTCTCGGCCACGGTGGCCTGGCCCCTTAGCACACGTACACGCAGTTCTCCTCCGGCCTCGGGCATCTCCTGCCACATCACCCGTACCGGCACGTCCTGCCTGTCCGTGCTCACCGCCGCCGGACACCACAGACCGATCTTGCCCTCGCCCCCCTCGGCCTGGGCGACCGTCAGGTCGGTGGCCAGCGTGATGTCGTCGATCCAGAGCTTGTCGGTGATGTTCACCACATTGAGCCCCAGCTCAACCACCGTCTGGTCGGCCGCGGTGGTGAGCTCCGCCTGCACGAGGGTCCAGTCGAAGCTGCCGGAAGGCAGGCCGAGGTGGTAGCTCTGCCAGTCGGTGAGATGATTGCCGCTGCGCACGCCCTCGCCCTTGATCCAGCACGAGAGCCGGTAGGCCGTGCCGGGCTGCACCGACACCCGCTGCACGAACCGCCCGTAGACGTGGGGTGAGACCGGCGACTCGTTGTGAAACAGGGCGCTGCGCGCGCCGGAATGCCTCTGCTCATTGTCCGGAGTCATGCTCACCTTGGCCTCGCGACTGATCGAGAAGGTCCAGTCGGCGAAGCCCGTGCCGTCGGCGCTGAGCCTTTCCAGGCCGCCGTCTTGCACCGGTGCCACCAGCGCGTCGATCGGCCTGTCTCCTGCCTCCGCCACAGCGGCGGAGACCGAGATGTCATCGATCTGGAACTCGTAGACGCCCTTACCCGGATACCCCACCGGATGGGGGAAGATCTCTATCGCGGTGATGTCGGCAGGGGTTGCCTTGTCTTCGGGGGGCTGAGCGTTGGGCACGTGCATGTCCCTGAGCGCAACGGTGGTCTGAGCCCACTGGCCGGCGGGGGTGTCGCCGCCGATGGTGGTGTCCGTCCTCACGCCTCTGCTGTCCTCGAGGATCAGATACAGGCGCGCCACCTTGTCGCCCCTGTACCAGAAGGACAGTGTCTCCGGCTGTCTCACCCTCCGGGCGAAGGACAGGCGGAGATGGTTCCAGTTGGGTTCGGCGGGGTCGATGTCCGCCCGCAGGAGCAGATTCTGTTTCCCCGCTCGCTCGTCGGTCTTCACCAGTTCCGCCTGAAGGTTGTCGCCCACGATGCTGCAGCGCGCGGCGAGCTGCTCCGGTGTGAGCTCGTCGAAGTCCTCCAGCAGGGTGTCGGCGCACAGGCCGAGACCGGCGGTGAGCAGTAGGGCCGCAAGGGTGATGGCGTGGGGCATGGGGGCCTCCCGGTTGCATAGTCTGAGAACACAAGACTTCGCCGGAGGCACGGTGAGGTCCTCTGGAGGCCGTACGCAGGCTTCAGGAGGCAGCGGCGCCTGGATCAGGAATGCTAGACACTTGCCGGGCCGCGGCGGCATGGCCTGGCCCCGTTTGCGGGGCGATTGGGAGTGGGTCGGCGTTGTTTCCGTGTAGTGCGTGACGTGTCACGCACTACACGGCGGCGACCGGCCGAAGATTGGCGTGCGGTCGTTTGCACGCCAATCTTCGGCCCCAACCTGCGATCAGGGCTACGCCCCCCCGCAACGTTGGCCGCACCGCCCGTCCTACATCGTGCCGGTGAGCAGCACCACTTTGCCCGCCGGAACCGTCAACTCGATCCTACCGTCCTGTGCCGCCACCGTCCGCGGCCCCTCACCATCCACGGCCATCCGTGCCTGCGCCGTCGGCCAGCGGAACGTCGCGCGGGCCTCGGTCTGCTGCGTCCCGAATAGCACCGCATACCTCACACCGTCGACGGTCGCGGCCAGACCCGCCACTCCCGGGGCCTCGATCCTCTCGGCCTCCGCTGCAATCGGGGCGTCCTTTGGACCGATGCCGGCCAGATAGTAGACGGGTTCGCCCGGCCGGGCGGTGTACGGTCCGGCGGGGGTCCTGAGCGTGATCGCCCAATGCTGTGTGGACTGCTGCGCATAGCCCGGCCTCGCCGGCCCCACCTCCAGCAGCGGGAAGTTGCTTTCCAGCACTCGTGCCACAACCGAGCCGCAGCGGAACGCGCCCTCCTCCTCGCTGATGGACCAGCGCGGCCCCATGCGGATCTCGCCGCCCAGGTATGCGACGGTTTGCTCCGCTGTGGCCTGCAGCTCCACCAGACCCACAAGACCGTGGCGCGACAGGAGCCACACCTGCACCGCCTCCCAGTCGGTCCGCGGCACCCGGGGGTCGGCAGTGCCGTTGATGTACGGCTTCCGTGGCGAATACAGCGCGCCCAGGGCCGCCGCATCACCATCGATGCTCGTCGAGGTGACGTCATCCGGGCCGGAGATGTACAGATTCGTGCGGTCCCGGATGCCCTCGTCTGCCGTGCCCACCTCGATATTGGCCGCCAGCAGGGCGCCGTCCAGCGGCTCGGCGGGCTTGGGCCGGCAGACCATCCCGCCCACGAAGGTGTCCCGCGCCCCGCCGCCCGTGACCCCGGCGAAGTACCAGCTCCCGTACCGCCCTCTGGGCCCGCCGATATTGCCGTCATGCCTAAGCCAATTGTCCGGCAGCTCCCGTGGGACGACATCCTCGCGGTAAAGCATCCCCGCGTAGATGGCCCGGTATTGCCCGCCGGTGCCCTGACGCTCCAATA
>CAYRFY010000315.1:0-9024 GCA_964423635.1 uncultured Armatimonadia bacterium
CTTCGGGCCGTCCCCCTCTCCCTTACGCCCGCAGACTGCGCGGGCGACGGGAGGAGGGGGAACGGCGGGAACGGCCGTGGCGCGGCGGACACTCACCCCGCCGCGGCCCTCCTACTAACGTACCCGGGGATCGAAGGGCGCCGGGTCGCGGTTGTCGTTGACGCCGTCCCCGTCACTATCGTGCCCTCCGCCGCCCTTGGGGAACCAGAAGGACTTCAGCATCGGAGTGAATGCCGTCTTGTGCGCCGAGACGGCCTCGACCTCCGGACAGGAGGTGAAGGTGTAGGTGCAGGTGGTCTTGAGCCCCGGCACCTCGATGCCCGGGATCGGCGCCGGCGGCCGGGCCAGCACCGTCACCGTCAGGCCACCCCACATCTTCCCGCCCTGAGGATGCAGCCAGCGCAGGCACCAGAGCTGAGAGACCCCCGAGTCATCCGTCATCTGAAAAGGCAGACTCTGCCCGGCGGCGGTGCCCAGGGACACCACCTGCGAAGTGCCCGTGTGCTTGTTGAAGATCACCTGGGCCATCTCGTCAAACGAAGGGGCGCCGTCGAAGGTCACCATCGTGTGGAACACGAGCTGCGTGAGCCCGCGCGAATCTGCCAGGTCCATGAAGTAGTCGCCCTTCTTGGTGACACGCCAGTCCGGCGGGCGCTGCACCGAGCCCCATGGGCCAAACTCCGTGACCCAGCCGGTCACCTCCTCACGCGGCCTAATCTGCCCCAGGCTGCCCTTGAAGTCCTTGAGCAGGGCCTCCACGAGCTGCTGCAGATCCGCCGGGATCGGGTCATTCAGCCCCCCGCCGCCCACCGGCGCCGTCGTCGCTGCCCCCGCCGGTGCAGCCATACCTCCACCCATGGGCACAGTCAGCGGCGCGCCTGAGGTACCTCCACCCATCGGCGCCGTCACGGTGCCGGCGGCCGGGGCCGCACCATCGCTCACGCGCGCGAGCTCCAGACCCTCGCCATCGGCGGTCGTGAGCCGCAGCGTGTTGGCGTCGGGCATGCTGATCTGGAAGGCGACGGCCTCGGTCTCGCCGTCCTCGATGAACTGCAGCACAGTCCCGGCTACCTGATACCTGCCGGTCCCCTTCTCCTCACCTCCGGCACCCTTCACCGTGCGTGTGAACCGACCGTCCGCGGTGAGCTCGAGGGCCACCTCGATTTGCTCGGTGCGCAGGAGCCACGAGCCTACCACCGGGCCGGTCGCGGCCTGCGGCTGCTGGCCGTGGGCGGCAGTGAGTAGCCCGACCAGACAGAGAGACGGCAAGATGCGGCAAAGACGTGTGCTTTGCATGCCCGGCCTCCGAAGATGGGATGGACCACGCAACGATGAGTCGCCGCTACGTGCATTCTCTTCCCGCCCACCGGCACCTTCATTGGCCCCCTGCGCCAACGCCCAAGAAGCAAGCGGGCGGTATCTCGACCGCTGAGGCCGTCGGCGAAAAGGCATGGTCCGAGCCGATCTGCTGCGGCTAACAGACTGCAATGATACGATATGGGGCGTTTTCCTGTTGACGAATCAACGCTGATATGGTAGAAAGCTATCTGTCGCAACCGACGCGGTCTATCGAGTGTGCGGCGGCCCAGGCGCGCCGCCGTCTCCTGTTGGGGAGTTGCCCGGATGCCAGAGATGTCAACCAAACCCAGGCCTTTCGTGCGCCGGCTGCTGGTGGTGGCCCCCATCGCGCTGGGCCTGGGACTGTGGTTGGGAGTGGCCTGGGTGGTGCGGGCCCGTGGCGCGCCCTTCCCCGGCCCCGTGGAGACCGCGGTATACCTGGTACAGGTGCTGGGCGGCAGGGAGCTTCTGGGCCACTCGATCTACGGCCATGTGGGGGCGAGCGTGGGGCGCTGGGCGGTCGGGTTCCTGGGCGGCTTTCTGGGCGCGCTGATCGTGGCGGTGCTGGCCGGGGCCTCGCGGATCTTGGAGCGCATCCTCATGCCGCTGGTGTACGTGCTGCAGCTCGTGCCCGGCCTGGCCTGGGTACCGGTGGCGATCCTCCTGTTTGGCCTGAGCAACCAGGCCACGGTGTTCATGATCGTGGTCACGGCTCTGGCGCCGATCGCGGTGAACATGGTGGCGGGGATTCGCAGTGCGAAGGAGGAGCATCTGCGGGTGGCGCGGATGGCCGGCGCCGGAACGGGCGAGATTCTCCTTCACGTCTTGCTTCCCGGCTCGGTGCCGCACCTGATGAGTGGACTGCGCGTGGGGCTGGGGAACAGTTGGCGCGTGGTGGTGGCCGCCGAGATGGTGGTGGGCAGCGGCACCGGTCTTGGCTACAGCATCATCCAGTCCCGCTGGACGTTGGACTATGCCTCGGCCTTCGTCTGCATCATCCTCATCTGCCTGGTGGGCCTGCTGGTGGAATACGTGGGCTTCACGCGGCTTGAGGCCGCGACGGTCAAGCGCTGGGGGATGGTGAGGAGCTAGACATGCCACTTCTCGAGCTGCACAACGTTCATGTGACCTACAACGGCAACGGCAATGGAGGCGTGGTGGCCCTCGGCGGCATCTCCCTGGACGTTGAGGAAGGTGAGCTGCTGGCCGTGATCGGTCCCAGTGGGTGTGGGAAGAGCACGCTGCTGAACCTGATCGCGGGCTTCATCGGTCCCGACCGGGGCCGGGTGGTGTTTTCCGGCCGGCCGGTGCAGCGCCCGGGCCCGGAGCGGGCGGTGGTGTTTCAAGATGGGGCCCTGTTCCCGTGGCTGACGGTGGCGGGAAACATCGACTTCGTGATGCGGATGCAAAGGCGCCCGAAGGCCGACCGGGCTCAGGTGCAGCGGGAGCTGATCGACCTCGTCGGCCTGGGGGGCTTCGAGCACGCCCATCCCCACGAGCTTTCCGGCGGCATGCGCCAGCGCGTCGCCATCGCTCGGGCCCTGGCCATGGAGCCCCGCGTCCTGCTGATGGACGAGCCCTTCGGGGCGCTGGATGCCCAGACGCGCGAGCGGCTGCAGGACGAGCTCTTGCGCATCTGGCGGCAGACCCAGAAGACCATCGTCTTCGTGACCCACAATGTGGAGGAGGCCGCGTACCTGGGCGATCGCGTGGTGGTGATGTCCCGGCGGCCGGGGACCATCGTGCAGGAGGTGCCGGTGGAGCTGGGGCGGCCGCGATCCCGCACCGAGCCCGGGGTCTGCGGCCTCAAGTCCCGGCTCTTCCACCTGCTCGCCGGCGCCGAGCCGGGCGAGGCAGACCAATCCACGCAGGCCTGTGCCTGCGCCGAGGAGTGAGAGCTCCATGCGACGCTGGATGACGCTACCTATGGCCGCCGCCGTCCTGACCGGCATCGCGCTTCTACCCGGCTGCCCGAAGCCTCCGCCCGCGCCCACACCCGCCGCCACTCCCGGCCCGGCGGCGGAGGCACCGGCCGCCGCACCGGTCAAGGTCCGCTTCACCTACAGCAACAAGACCTGCTACCTCCCGGTGGTCGTGGCCTACGAGGAGGGCTACTACAAGGAAGAGGGTCTAGAGGTCGAGCCCAAGATCGTCACCGGCGGCATCGAGTCGGCCGAGGCCATGGTGGGCGCTCAGGCCGATCTGGGGACGATGGGCGATGCCCCGACGGCCATCGCGCTGGCGAGGTCCGAGGACATCCGTATCATCTGCAATCAGGCTCTCGGGACCAAGATGCACTCCATCGTCACCCACGATTCGGCGGCCATCAAGGCCCCCAGGGACCTCGAGGGCAAGAGGGTCGCCGTCCAGCTCGGCTCCAGCACGCACGGCGGATTCCTGATGTACTGCCAGAAGCACGGTATCGACCCGGACACGATCGACTTCGTCTCGCTGTCGCCCAGGGACTTCCCCCAGGCCATGGTGGCCAAGCAGGTGGATGTCGTGGTAGGCAGCGAGCCGTGGCCGGGCAACACGATGGCACAGTGCCGGGAGTGCCACGAGTTCGCGAACCTGGAGGATGTAGGCAGCAGCTTCCCGCTCCCGATTCTGGCCCGCAGAGCCTTCCTCGACGAGCACCCGGAGCTGGCCACCAGGGTCGTCCGGGCCACTCAGCGTGCCTGCGACCTGGCCAACAGCGAGCCGGACAAGGCCGCCGAGATCCTGGCCAGGGCCTCGGGAGTGCCCGCGGAGCGCGAGCGCAAGAACATGGATGCCTACGAGTGGACCACCGCAATGGACGAGCCTACCGTGGATGGGCTGAAGCTGATGGCCCAGTTCCTTCTGGAGCAGAAGAAGATCGACGAACTGCCGGACTTCGACACGGTCATCGACCGCCGGGGCCTTGAGGGTTAGCCGGGAGCGTGAGAGGCCGTGCCCGCCGGCGTTCGCCGCACCATCTGACCGGGAGGAAACCCTACACATGCACCGCCTGCTTGGAGCCGCCCTGCTGCTGCTGATCCTCGCCGCCGCGGATGCCCAGGGCGTGGACCCGGCGCCCCGCGATTACTGGAAGTCCTGCACCATCGGCAAGCGCGACCGGGGTTACACCGCCCGCATCCAGGGGCGGTACTCGGTCACCGAGGGCAGTCAGGCTCTCCCCACCTGGCTGCTGCGGGATGACAACGGCGCCAATGACGACACCAACACTCGCCGCATCCGCCTGGGCTACTTCGACGAGCTGCAAGACGACCTCTTGTACTTCGTCCAGGTCCGCCGCGACTGGGGCGCCAACGAGTTTGAGATCCACGACTTGTATCTGAGCTGGAACCGGCCGGGCTTCGGAAACCTCGTGCTGGGACAGTCGATGGTACCCTTCGGTCGCGAGTATCTCACCTCCGACACCCAACTGCCGCTGGGCGAGCGCCCACTGGCCGAGACCCTGCTCGTCCCCGACCGCGGGATCGGACTGCTCCTGTACAATCAGAAGGCCACCGACCGCCTGGGCTGGTACGCCGGGGTCTACCCGGGCAAGAGCAAGAACGACTGGAGCACAGGCAGCGCCGTCATGACCGCCGCCCGAGTGGAGTACCTCATTGCGCCGAGCCTCAACATCGGTCTGCAGTGGGCCTGCCACCCGGATACGACCACCGGCAACTTCCAGAAGTTCCTCTCGCGCAATGGAGCCGCCTACGGCCTCCAGCCGCTATACGCCGCGGGGCAGGTGGATGAGACCGCCTATGGTGTGGACCTACTGTATCGCAATGGACCGACCTCGATCTGGGGCGGCGCCACCACCAAGAAAGCCGACGGCGGCGCCGTGTCGGTAACGGCCAACTCCTGGTACCTCGAGGCCGGCCATTACATCCCCTTCCAGGGCCAAGACGACAAGCTCGAACTCGTGCTGGGCTATCAGGATTTCGACCCCAACACCGCCGTCACCGATCGACTGGATGCCCGTTGGCTGGCGTTCGGAGCCAATTACCACGTCGAGGGCACCAAACGCCAGTGGCGACTGAACTACACGATCCGCGATGAGGGCGCAGACGACGTGGCCAACAACACGGTCATGCTTGAGTACGACCATCAGTTCTAGCCGTCCCGGGAGCCGGAGCCCGGGGTAACGGCGACGGCGGACAGGATGGACAGGATAACGGCGGATAACTGCGGATGACGGTCCCGCCCTGCGGGAGCAACGACTGGGAGGCGCCGCCGTTGTCCTTCCCACCTCCTCCCGTCACCGCGCGGATGGGACTTCTTATGACGAACAAGCAGCGCTTTCTCACCGCCCTGCAGAACGGTACGCCCGACCGCGTCCCCATCTTCCTGCGCGACCTGACCCTGGGCCTCGACCTGTGCGACTACAGCACTCCGGAAGTCAGCGGGGTCTACGACGCCCAGAAGGCCGCCCGCTGCGTGCTGGCCTCGCAAGAGCGGTTTTCGCAGGACGCGGTGGTCGGGTGCATCCACGACCTGGGCCTGGACGCCGAGGCGCTGGGCGGAGTGGCCGAGTTTCCAGAGCGCGGCATTCCTTTCGTGGCCCGGGCCCCTCTGGCGGATGACGATTTCGCCGCCTCGGCCTCGATAGCCGAGCTTCGCCCCGGACGCTGGCCCGCGGTATTGGACTGCTACACGCGGGTGAAGGCCAGGTTGGGCGACCGGGCGGCCGTGGCGGCGAACGTGGAAGGCCCGGTGACCCGTGCGGGGATCCTCCGCGGGCTGGAACGACTGGCCATGGATCTGGTGCGCCACAGAGAGCTGGCGGCGCACATCATCGAGCTTTCCACGCAGATGGCCGTGCTGCACACCCGGGCCCTGCTCGCCGCCGGGGCGGACTTCGTGTTCATCGCCGCCGCCACCGACGGCCCCGCGGCCATCTCTCCGAAAGACTATCTGGAGTTCACCGTTCCGGGCCTCCGACGGATCGTGCAGGAGGCCAAGAGCCACGGGGCTCCGGTGGTCTTCCATCCGCACGGCCGCTTCACCGATCCGCGGTTCCGCGGTTTGATCGATGCCGCGATCGACTGCGGCATCGACGGGTACCAGTTCGGCGAGGGCTGCGACCCGGCGCAGGCGAGGGAGCTGTGGGGCGAGAGGGTCTGTCTGCTCGGCGGACCGGACGTGGCCGAAGTGCTGGTTGCCGGGCCCGAGCAAAGGGTCCGCGAGGACACCCGCCGCTATCTGGAGACCTGCATGGGGAGCGGCGGCTTCGTCCTCATGGCCTCCTGCTCGCTACACCGGGGCGTCCCGCCGGAGCACATCGAGGCGATGGTGCAGACCGTCATGGAGGCGGGGAGGTACGGGTAGGAAGTCGGCGAGTCTAGGGGTCACGAGTCTCGAGTCGACGGCAACGTCGTCAACGGCGGTTCAGCTCCCGCGCCGAGAGTGCCGTTTCCGCGTAGTGCGTGACTTGTCACGCGCAACGCGGCGGCGGATGGCGGCAGATCGGCGTGCGGTCGTGTGCACGCCGATCTGCCGCGAAGGCCGAGCGACCGGCACGCAGCGGAGGACAGCACCGCTCCTCGCGCCCTGGCCCAAATGCGGGGTCTGGGGCCCGTGGCCCCAACGGGGAGTGGGGCAGAGCCCCACGGTGTTTGCCGTTTGCCGTTTGCCGTTTGCCGTGTGCAGGGGCCAGGTCTGGCGCGTGCGGGTATGTTTGCCGCGTAGTGCGTGACTTGTCACGCGCAACGCGGCGGCGGATGGCGGCAGATCGGCGTGCGGTCGTGTGCACGCCGATCTGCCGCGAAGGCCGAGCGACCGGCACGCAGCGGAGGACAGCACCGCTCCTCGCGTCCTGGCGCAAATACGGGGTCTGGGGCCCGTGGCCCCAGCGGGGAGTGGGGCAGAGCCCCACGGTGTTGTCCGTCCGCCGTCCGCCGTTCGCCGTTGCGCGCGATCTCGCTGCGAAGAGGTTTGTGTATGTGCGAATCCGCTGCTATTGAAGCCCTGTATCAGGCGATCCTCGAGGGTGACGAGCAGGCGGCTATCGTCGCCGCCGATGCTTTGCTGGCGGATGGCATGCCGGCGACCGAGATCACCGCAATCATGGGCCGGGCGATGGGGGCGGTGGGCGACCTGTTCCAGGCCTATGAGCTGTTTCTTCCCGACATCGTGGTGGCCGCCGACGCCTTTACGCAGGCCATGGCGCGGCTGGAGCCGGCGCTGCGTGCCGAGGGCGGTCGGGAGCGGCGATTCGGCCGCGTGGCCCTGGGCGTCGTGGCCGGGGATATCCACGATATCGGTAAAGACATCGTCAGGATCCTGCTGGAGGCCGCGGGGTTCGAGGTCAATGACCTGGGGCGCGACGTGGCCCCGGAGCAGTTCGTGCAGGCCGCGAGGGAGGCCGACATCGTCGCCATGTCCTCCCTGATGAGCACGACCATGGGGGTGATGGGGCAGGTCATCGAGGCTCTGGAGGAGGCCAATCTGCGGGGGCAGGTGAAGGTATTGGTGGGCGGCGCGCCGGTGAGTGCCGACTTCGCGCGATCCATCGGCGCCGACGGCTACGGCGCCGACGCCGTGGAGGGTGTGCGCGTGGCCACTGCGTGGATGATGGAGGCCGGCCGATGAGCGGGAAAGCGGACTTGCTGCGGCTGATGCGCGGAGAAGCGGCGTCGCGGGTGCCGGTGGTTCCGCTATTGGGCGCGTTCAGTGCCAAGCTCGGCGGGTTCCCGGTGAGCCAATGTCTGGGCGATCCGAGGTTGCAGGCGGAGGCCCAACTGGCCGCGGTGGCGGCACTGGCCCCGGACGCCGTGTTCCCGTTCATGGACCTGTCCGCCGAGGCGGAGGCGCTGGGGGCGCAGGTGCGCCGGCCGGGGGAGGGTGCTCCGGAGATCGCGAAGACCGTCGAGCCGGATGCGCTCCTGGGTGCGCTTCGTCAGAAGGACACCTCCGCCGCGCGCCTGCCGGTGTTCACCGAGACGGTGCGTCTGCTCGCGGGCCGCGCCGAGGGGCGCTATGCCGTGGGCGCCTATGTCTCCGGCCCGTGGACTTTGGTGGCCACGGCACTGGGCCTGGCCCAGGCGGCTCGGTTGCTGCGCCGGGATCGGGAGACGGCCGCGCCTCTGATCGAGGCGGCGGTCCGGTTCGGCGCGGCACTCGCCGCCGACTTCTCCTCCGCCGGTGCCGATCTGGTCATGGTGCTGGAGCCCTGTGTGGCCGGAGGGATCATGTCTCCGGCGGACTTCACCGCTCTCGTGCGGCCCGCGCTGGATGGGATGCTGTCTCAGTGCCGCTGGTGCGGTCTGCTCCCCGTCCTGCACATCTGTGGCGACGCCAACGGCGTCTTGCCCCTGTTGGGGCCGCTCTCGGAGTATGGTCTGAGCGTGGACGCGCCGGTGGACCTGCAGTATGCGGCGCAGCACCTGCATGAAGGCGCGGCCCTGTGGGGCAATGTGGACCCCGTCGACGTGCTCATGCGCGGTACTCCGGAGGGTGTCACAGCCCACTGTCGGCGTTGTATGGGCGCTATGGCAAAGCGCGGCGGCTTCGTGCTCGCCTCGGGGTGCGAGGTGCCGCCGGACGCCCTGCTGGAGAACCTGCGGGCGATGGTGGGGTCCGCGCGGTAGGGGGGGGGCGGTGGGCCCCAGACGTGGGTGAGCCACCTTCATCTCGTCGGTACCCGATACCCCGACCGAGAGCCTCCGTGCCCGCGGGCTTCCGAGCCCGCAAGGTGCGTCACCATGCCCT
>CAYRFY010000316.1:0-2976 GCA_964423635.1 uncultured Armatimonadia bacterium
CTTCCGAACCCGATGAGGTCGCCGTCGCCCAGGCGCTGGGAATGCACGGGCCGCTTGTTCACGCTGGCCTGCCCCCCATCGGTGCAGCGCAGGACGTGCACGGCTCCCACCGCCTCAATGATACAGCGTCCGGGCCCCAGGGCGGTGTCCTTGACCAGAGGTATATCGGCCCCCGGGTCGCGGCCGATGGTGGTCTCGTGCTTGTACAGGACGAACTGCTTGCCCGTGAGCGGTCCGTCGACCACCACGAGCCAGGCCTCCTTGCGCATCTCTTCCACCAACCCGATACCCAGGCCGGTGCACAGGCCGAGTGTGGTTATGCCGACCAGACGCGAGGGTGAGCCCGCGATGATGCCCGGCTGGCCCGCCGCCGGTGGGCCAAGGAGGGCCTGGAACAAGAGATCGATCCCGTCGAATAGCAGGCCGCCCACGAAGCCCCCGGCGGCGCCGCCGATCAGCCCGTTGGTGATCTTGCGTCCGGCCATGCCCATCACGCCGGGTCCCATCCCGACCAGAGCCCCGACGACGGCCCAGCCGATGGAGCGCGCGGCCACGGTCTGCACGATGAAGGACAGACTGAGATCGGTGCCCGCGCCGCCCAGCAGCAGACGGAATACCGTCTGGCCCAGCACGCCGCCGATCGCGCCGCCCAGCAGTCCGGTGACGAAGCCCAGTCCCGCCCCTGTGGCCGCCCGCGACCAGGCCCCCAATACCACACCCTCCGCCGCCCCCAGGCTCAGCCCGATGAAGGCGCCCATGATCGCCCCGAACTTGCACGTGTACACTAGCTGCGCCAGCGGACCGGAGCCGGAGTTCCCCGCACCCAGGGCGTGGGCACGCATGCCGGGCTCCTGCACCGCCCAGGCCAGGAAGCCACCGATGGCGCCGGCCACCATCATCTGCACCGCCAGAGAGCCCGCGAGCTGCTGAACTGCCGCCCCCTTCAGCTTGCTCTTCACATCGGCGGTCACGTCCACCGCCGGGTAACCACCGGCGGGCAGAGCGGGATAGTCCGGGACGTCCTGGAGGTCCTCGGCGTCGATGACGATCAGGTCGGGCCGGGCGGTGGCAAAGGGCGCCGGAGACGAAGCATCCGCCTCGGCGTCGCCGATCAGCTCCACCTCAACCGGCACCAACTGAATCTCGATGTCTTCCGTGCCATCCCCGGCGGGTGCCCCGGGGTATCGATCCTCGGCTGACTGGTTCATCTGTTGGGGTGCTCCCGGCACGGCGATCATCCGCCGCAGGCAAGACGCCCCGGCGGACATGCTGGTCCGAGGGTTCCCTGCAACTACGGGGCCATAGCGGCGGCGGGCAATCGAGCGGGGCGGCTACTGCAGGGAGGACAGAAGAGGGGCGAGGCGCGCCGACAGGGCCAGGTACAGAATCACCTGCGCCACCGGCCCCAGCAAACCGAGGACCACCGCCGAGACGGCCTTGACACTCACCGTTGGGCTCGGGACCCGGAACCGGCGCAGTGAGACCAGCACGGAGATGCCCATGAACAGGGCCACGACGGACACCACCGGGCAGCAGCAGAGCCCCAGCAGCGCGTAGCTCAGGGCCGTGGAGGCGGTGGAATCCATCTGCGCCAGGGTGGCCCCTACCGCCTCGCGCTCGATGGAGGCCACCTCGCGCCACGAGGGGATGCCGGTGGGTATTGCCACACTCGGCGGCTGCCGCGGGGCCTCACGGGGAGCCTCACGGGGAGCCACCAGCGCCGGCCGCCCCACGGGCGGGTACTGACCGGGGCGGTTGGCCTTGGAGGCGGGGGCCATGGCGCAGCCGTAAGTGGTGCAGCCGTCGTTTTCCAGCCAGCATTCGTAGTGGTGGGGCACCTTGCACAGCGGACAGACGATCACCCGATCGTCGTGGCCGATGGGGTACTGGTCATACGGACAGGTCTTGCCGATCAGCTCGCCGGCGGCGGAGCGCGGCAGGGGGTGTTCGGAGGCGGGGCGACGCGGGGGGGCGTCGGTGGCCGGAGGCGCGGGCGCCGGAGACGGCGGTGTGGTGGGCAGCGAGAAGACCTGTCTGCCGCAGCGCGTGCAGAACCGGCCCTCGATCTCGAATTCGTGACGGCAGTAGGGGCATCTCATGTGTGGTAACGCGAACTGGGTGGCGCACGTTTCGCGGGCCGAACGTCCCCCGCCGGCTCACCCACGGTCTCATCGCAGTCGTGGGACAAGGGGCACCGCCGGCCCTAGATCAGCCTGATGTCAAGCTCCTCGGCACCCGGGCGGCTCTGCCGCGATGAGGGGCTCAGCAGGCTGATCTCGATGTCCGGCTGGTACAGGTCCACATCGCCGATGGGCAGCAGGGAGGCGTTGATCTCGGCCCAGCGCGCCGCGATGCCGTTCAGCGGGCTCTTGGTATTGTAGTTGCGGTACTGGATCATCTCTCCGATCTGGATGATCAGATCGTCGATGCTCTCGCCCGGGGTCCAGTGGTCACCGATGCAGATCTGCTGGTGACTGATATTGGGGTGGAAGACCTCGGTCTCCATGGTGCACCGCGGCTTTTCCCGCGGATAGCCCTCGTGCAGGTAGATGCGGACCCGATGCTCGTTGACCGCTATAGGGCGATTGGCCCGGGTGTCCAGGCGCAGGCCGCGCACGTGGAAGGTCACGTGATAGGCCTCGGGCGGATCGCCCTGCAGGGGCACCACCTGGATATTCGGATGCCCGCTGAAGTGCTCTGTTATCCTGCGGGAATCGGCATACAGTCGTCTGAGCCGTGCATTCATGTCTCGGCGCTCGCCTCGAATATGGTGACCGTCTCTGTCTATCGTGAGGCCGCTCCGGCGGGGAGAAGGTCATCTCGCCCCGCCGCCTGTTCCGTCAATGGCCCCGGAACAAGCAGCCTGGTCCCCGGCTCTATCTCCGGCCCGCTGATGCCGTTGGCCACAGCCAGGGCGCCCCACTTGTCCTCATCCCCGTAACGCTCGCCGGCGATGGTGCGGAGAGTGTCGCCGGG
>CAYRFY010000316.1:3076-4968 GCA_964423635.1 uncultured Armatimonadia bacterium
GAAGTCTTGCTCCCGCCGGGCATTGATCTGCGCCCAGGTCTCGTGGGTGAAGGTGATGCTGCCGCGCATGGACTGAGTGTGCTCGGCGGCGATGGCGCCCTCGATGTACACGACCGTCCCGGTCTCGCAGGAGGAGGCGGTGCCCACCAGCACGCCACCCAGCTCATGGTCGAGGTCCTCGGCGGCATGCCGCCGCACCTGCGCCAACACCTCGTCCCGCACGAGGACCACGGCGCCGGAGGCCGACCGAGTAGGAGCCGGCTCACTGAGGCCGACCTGTACGTCCGGAGCGTCATCGGCCATGGTGTCTGTCACCTCCGGGCTCTTGTGAGAAAGCTCGGGCGGACGGGAGCAGCGATACCGGGCCGGCAGGCCCCGCCCTCCCGGCGGCTCAAGCGATGGCTCCCAGGGCCTGCCTGCGGTCCGCAGACAGCAGATAGTGCTCGCGCCGCATGCCCCGGCGACCCCGCACGATGTCGTAGGGCGGGATCCCGAACTGCGCCAGAGTCAAACCCAGGTACTGCTCATCGCCGTGGATCGCGTGGACCGACTGCGGTAAGCGTGCCTGTCCGCACCTGGGGCAGGCCGCCTGCTTGCCGGTGAGCTTGCCCAGTGGGGCGAAAACCTCCTGCCCCACATCGCACAGGGGGCAGTGCAGCGCGGTGCAGATCTCGCGGTCAAACTCCAGCACCGCCTCGGGGCCGATGCGTTCCCGAACGAAGCCGAGCAGTTCGCCCAGCGTGGCCGTGGCGGCGGAGAAGTCCGTGGCCAGCACCGGTCCTATATCGTCGTGGGCCGGGCACTCATCCCTACGCCGGTACTGCACCACATACGAATCGTGGGTCAGGCCGTTGAAGACGAAGCCCTTGCCGGACAAGAGAGGCAGGTCGCGGTCGCGGTGCAGCCACTTGACGGCCTCCTGCACCTGAATGCCCCCGATCACCGAGGCGGTCGTGGGAGTGGTGGGGACCTTGCCCTCCAGCACGTCATCTCGAGTGAGCAAGGCGCAGGAACGACGCATGTTCAGGAGCTTGTAGTCCAGATCGGTGAGCGTGCATTCGTAGCAGGGGCCGTCGGGGGGATAGAACCCCCGGGCCAGGCCGTGCACCACCTCGATCGCCCCATCGATCCACGGCTTGCCCAGTTTCCAGCAGACCTGGTTGACGAACAGCCGGGCCTCGCGGTTATCCAGGCCCCCGAGAACGATGTCCATGTCGCGAAACACGCCGGCGCCGATGTCGTGGAGGATGTTGGCCCGACGGGCCTCCACGCGCACATCGGGGTTGAGCCGCCGCATGGACTGCGCGGCGACGAGGGCTTTGTCGTGCCCGGCGTCCTCGTGGGTGAACAGCACACTGCGGGTGAGATTCGTGTCCTCAATGGTGTCGAGGTCCACGACGAAGACATTGCCGATGCCCAGCAGGGCCAGGTTCTTGCAGAGCTCGTTGCCGATGGCACCGGCACCGACGACCATGACCCGCGCCGCGGCGAGCCGATCCTGCTCCCACCACGGAATCAGGCGCAGCCTCGAGTAGCGATCCTCCTCGAGGTCGACGTCCACCGGAGCATTGGCCTTGCGGGCATCGTACTGTGCCATGGTTAGCCGGCGGTCAGCTCGGGCTCGAGACGCAGCACGTCGCCCTCCTGCACGCCGGCCTCACCCAGGGTCTGGTCGTCGCCGAGCTCCTTGCCCGTCGCCTTGTGCCGGAAGCGGTAGCTCAGGGGAGCCCCATCGGGCCCCACGGCGGGCAGCTCCATCATCTGCACCAGCTTGGTGATGATGCGCCGTACCGCGGCGTCATCGGGCAGACTGGCCTGCTGCTCCTTATTGCCCGTTACATCGATAACCGTGACCGTGACCTTTCCCACGAGACGAGGACCTCCTTGACTGC